>JAZRAW010000061.1:0-16516 GCA_045634765.1 Alistipes sp. | reverse complement strand
TGACGAGTGGTCATTCTGGTGGGAGGCTGGTTTCGACCTTGCATCAAACTATATGTGGCGCGGTTTCGACCAGTCGTATCGTGGTGGTAACGGCACTATGGTAGACCCATCATTCCAGCCAGCCCTTACGCTCGGCTATGGTAAGTTCTATGTTCGCCTATGGGGTAACGCATCACTATTTAGCGATTATAAGGAGTTCGATATGTTCCTTGGCTTCCAGCACGAGAACCTCGAGATTACCATCTACGATGTCTTCTGCGGCGTAGGTCAGGATTTCAACGCTCCCTTCTTCGATAAGTCGTCGCACAGCCTCACAGCGACTATTGACTATACGCTCTTCGACCGCTTGCGCCTACACTGGGCAACTACCTTCCTCCACCCCAACGACTTCATCGTTAAGGCTGATGGCACCGAGCGCCGCGCCTTCTCATCATACTTCGAGGTTGCCTATACACAGCCTTTTGGCGATGTCCTCGACATGGAGATTATTGCGGGTGCTTCGCCCTGGGCAGGTCCCTTCTGGTGTCCCACACGCGTAGGCAACGAGTACGATTGGGATAACCCAGCAAAGGGTTTTAATGTGACTAACCTATCCTTGACACTCAGCCGTGAGTTCACAAAGGGCGATGTATCCTTCCCCGTGAGCGTTGGTTACACCTACAACCCACTCTCTAACTACCACTACGCTTTGGTTACAGCAGGTTTCTACTTCTAAGCGAAGGCTATAGACAGCATACAGATACAGGGATAAAGCAAAGGGGCTGACTAAGAAGTAACTTAGCCAGCCCCAATAACCTAAGAGAGTGAATAAAAAGATGTAGTTTTAGGCTTGCGAAGCCCGAAAAAGCGGAGTTTACCAAAGCGTAAATGAGCATTTTGAGGGCAAGCGTAACGACAAAATACACTTTTTATTCACTCTCTTTCCGTTTGTGCCGAACACCTACCTGCTAATGGGAGCATTGAGCGCCGATGAGGTCATCGCATCGCTAATATCCTGTGCGGCAACCTTACCAGTCCACTCACCAGTAACCTTATTGCCACCATCGTCAACGAGGTCGAAGACAAAGCGGTAGTTACCATTGCCAGCATCCTCAACTGTCACAGTACCCTCAGATATAGGTGCAGTCTCCGATGAGTAGCCCTCAGCATCGGGAGTCAAATCGCCATACCATGTAAATAGGATGCTACCCGCGTAGTTCACTATGCCCGAGAACATCGTGTGGTCCTCAACGTCAAGAGATACGTTGTATGTACCTGTTGGGAACGATGTGCGTGAGCCGCCAGTCTCAACGATAAACTCTGTGGTGAACATATCGCCATATCCATCGGGATACTCGTCATTTGTAGCGTATATCATCAACATCCAGTTGTCGAAGCCTGGTTTCATAATCTCACCGAGGCAGAATGCGCTACCCATAGCACCCTCAGGGAAGTCATATGTATGGTCAGCATCGAGTGTTGTCCAGGGACGTGGAGACATGCTCTCGTCATTATCGTTGAAGTTACCAAAGGCCATCTCGCCATCGAAGCTCAACGCAAGCTTAACACCATTGTCGGTTGTGAAGTTCATGACAATCTTCGTGTTATTGCCATCATTCTCCACAGTAAAGCTACCATCCGTTACAAGGCCTACCTTCTTAACCTGACCATTCTCAACATACTGCAAATATGTACCAGTGAAGTACTTATCGCCGAAGTAGTCGGTGATAGCACCCATATCGAAGCGATATGGCAAAGTGTATATAGTATCGAGAACAGACTCTGCGATAGCGTACTCACCTGCTGACAATGGGATGTACTCTGCATTGTAGTCCTCAGCCTTTGGCATAAACACGCGGCTTAGGTGGAGGTAGTAACCACGCTGCAACGAACCATTCTCATCGAATGTACCATCAAACATCTCTACGCCCAAGTCATCGCAGAAGGGATAGAACCAGCTACCCCAGTAGCGTATTTGCGCCTCAGCGAAATCAACGGTCACATCCTCCTCGAAGAACTCATACGCCGAAGTACCGCCCTGAACAAACTGAATGGGACCAGTGTAGCGTGCCGAGAACTCCATGTCACCGAGGAGCATGAGTGTTCCCTCAACGGTAATAGTATATGTAGCACCTGTACGCTCAACAGTTACGATGCCCAAGATTGGAGTTGAGACAACCTCACCACCCTCAACAACGATATCTACATATGAGTTGACGGGATTATAAGTGAAAGGCGAGTAGTCGGTGTTAGGCTCGTAGACACCATTAGGCAATACGGGGTTAAGGGGATCGCTATCCTCCTCGTTGTAGAAGTCGATAAATACCTGTACGTCGCCCTCCCAGCCGAGGTCTGTTGTGTTGCCAAACGACAACTCGTAGTTACCTGCCAAAGCGTCGTTATCGTTGCGATATACTGCCGAGATAAACTTGTTAAGCTCATAGCCCTCGAATGGCTCTGGCTGCGCCTCCATGGCAGTGAACGAGAGAGTAGTCTTTGCACTCAACTCGCCACCTATAGCAAGCGCATAGGCAGTATACTTCTTGCCTGGTGTCAACTCCCAAATATAGACCTTACCATCCTCAGGGACAAGTTCACCCTCCAACTTAATAACACTATCTGAGGGCTCGCCCCCATCCTCTGGCAAGTAGAAGTATACCTCCGTAGCATTGGTTGCAGTTACGACAAATTCTGCCTGTCCAACCTCTTGGTTCAAGAGCTCAATATTTACGGTTGGGGTTTTCACCTCGGGTGTTACGGGCGCATCTGGCTTACATGATACCACGAACATTGCTATCGCAGCAACTGCAAGCATTGAAACATTAAAAAATCTTCTCATGGTTATTTAGTTTTAAGTTTGTTACTGAACCTTTATCTCGCCACTCCAATTCATATAGAATGGCTTAGTCTCGCCACCGTTCTGCATGGTAGCATTAACAACTATAGTGTGTGTTTCACCATCGGTCACAACATCCACCTCTATGACTGAGAATGTCCATGTCTTATACGATGGGCGGTATGTGACGAAATCGGTGTACGAGAAATTGAACTGCTCGGTGGTGTATGTACCTGTGGGGAGCACAGCATTGCCATTGTCGCAAATTGCGGGGTCAAGCAAGAGGTCGAAGCGGAACTCGCCACCATCATTATCCGTAAACTTTATGTAGTACTCGCCTGGCACGACATTGCCTGTATAGCGTGTTGGCTGAATAGACTCCTTCACCTCAAAGATGTGAGCGCCCTCGGGAGCACCCTCCACAATCTCGGGAAGTTCAATACCAGAGATAAGACCCTCATAGCTCAACACCACAGAGTTACCATCAGCAAAATAGAGTTTGCCGCTAATATTATAATATACCTCTCGCGTCTCCTCGTTTGGCGCCGCCTCAACATTTACGCTACCACTGCTGAATGTTGAGCCAACGGTATCAGTGGGGTTGAACAAGAAGCGTGTGTAGGCCGTGCTAATCTCGCCTCCATTCATGCCCGCAAGCGCATATTCACCCGAAGGAAGGTAGCCGAGCTCATCGACGGTGTAGAAGTCTACATAGAGCGTATAACCCTGCCTCTCATCAACGAATGTGAGGAAGAAGTTTGTGTTGCTATAAGAGTATGAGCTCGCGATAAGTCCTTCGGTCAAGTTGTACGCAACGATGTTCTTTGCAGTTGTGAACTCTATAGCATCAGCCATCAACACACTCTCATCGAGGCCCTTTGCTGCGACATAAATCTCGTATGCAGTCTCCTCCTCGAGACCCTCAACCTTCACTTTGCCACTCTCTACAGCTGTACCATTCTTCAAGACCTGCTCGGCAGTAACATCGCGAGAGCCAGCCTTGATGCAGACATACTTAACCTCGGCAACATACTCGGCCGATAGGCTAAATACTGCATAGTTGTAGCCTACATCCTCGGTGAGCGCAGCAGCAAGCACAGGCGCAGGAGTTGCAGTCTTAAATATCTCAGACTCAACGACTACACCACCCTCGCCCTCAGCGGCAACGACAATTTCATACTCCTTGCCGAATGTAAGATTAGTAACCTCCACCTCAACAGTAGTATTGGCCTCGACAGCTGTGCCTGTCTCTAAAACCTCCTCCGCAGAGATTAGTTCATCGGGATTTCCGCCCGACATGTCGTAGACGCAATACTTAACATTTGCTGCATCGGTTGTCGTAATAGAAAACTTTGCCGCGGTCTCACTAACCTCACCAACCTCAATATTGATAGTAGCACCTACAACCTCTGCCTCCTCAGTCTGAGCCTCTTGATAAGCGTAAACAAAATCTACTGAGTTCTTAGCAGCAACATGAAGTGTATACTTTGTTGATGGAGTGAGTTCCTCAAACTTTACGTTTACTGTAGCATTAGCCTCTACCTCAACACCCTCAGCAATGATAGTCTCCTTTGTGGGAGCAGTCTCACTACTCTCTGCAAAAATGTATCGCACCTCATCGGCACTCTCTGAAGTAATCGTAAACTCGAGTGTTGCATCAGTAATTGCAACCGCCTCTGCCGACACCTTGCAAAGTGGAATATCATCTATTGGTCGATCCTGTGGGGGCAAGTCGTTATTGCAAGCCACAGTAGCAAACATAGCCACCGCTGTAACTAACATCTTTAAGCAAGCTTTCATTCTCATAGATTTTTCTTCTTTTAGGTTTTACTTTTTATTCTGTTTATTACTCTTTTTCAACCTTTTAGCGCTATCTCACGAACAGCTCACAACAATAAAAATATTCTTACAAAACTATAAATAGTCTTTTAGAATTGTAATTTATTCATTATTTGCACTCCAAAAGTAGAATAAAAAAACGAATAAACAAAGAGAATACGCGAAAAAATAAATAAAAAATAATTTTAATAATTTGTTTTAATTATTTATTTTCTGGTTTTACCCATAAATACATTGCTATTACAAAAAATTATTTTACTTTTGCAAAAGGATATGATTACGCTGAGAATAACGAAAAATAGAAAGAGATAAAATAACACATTATATTTATATGAAAAGCTATAAAGCCCTACTACTTGCTTTTGCAGCAATCGCAATGCAGTTTGCTGTGGCGTGCAACAACGACGAACCACAGCCCACACCACAACCAGAGCCCCCTACACCCGAACTTCCAAAGCCCCTAACGGAGAGCCACACGCTCACAATATTTATGCAGGGCAATAACGGCCTTGCAGAGTTCATGGACTCTAACCTCCAGCGCATACTCACCTCATACTACGACATGCCCGAGGGTGACTTCCGCGTCTTTATATTCTATGACAGAGGCAATTACACACGCCTCACGGAGCTCTACATGAACGATGGCATGGCAAAGCAGCGCCTTGTGGAGGAGTATGACACATCAGCCTCTACCGTAGATAAAGAGTTTGTGCGTGACGTATTGGCAAAGGTTAAAGAGGAGGCTCCAGCAGATAGCTACGGCCTTATTCTCTCGTCACATGGCGGTGGCTGGGTGCCTGCCGATTTGTATGATGTATATCTTCTTGGCGAGGGCACACGTTCAACACCCGAGGCACGCCCACTATTCTATGGTCAGGACGACTACGACTGCATGGAGATAACGGATCTTGTTGATGCTCTAAGCGATACGCACTACGAATATATCATCTTTGACGCCTGCCTTATGGGTAATGTGGAGGCGCTATACGACCTACGCAACTCAGCGGACTACATCGTGGCATCGGCTGCCGAGGTGCTTGGCGCGGGCTTCCCCTACGAGACCATGATACCCATGCTCTTTGAGTATGACGACCACAGCCTCAAGGCCATCTGCAAGGAGTATATGGAGTATTACAAGGAGTCGTCTGGCACGGTGGCACTCATTGATTGCAAGCAACTTGAGCCCCTTGCTGAGGCTATGCGTGCCGTTATGGCGGAGATTGGCGAGGTCGACGTAGATAGCGTTCAGGCATACGACGCCTTTGAGTACCACCTCTTCTTCGACCTACTGCACTATGTGGAGCTTGGCGTGGAGAACAGCTCGGCCTTCGCGAAGGCACTCGACGATGTGGTGCTATACAGCGGCCACACCGACTACATAGAGACTGCCACGGGCAAGGATGTGGAGACATACACCATTGAGCGTTCGTGCGGACTATCGTGCTACATACCTCAGGAGGCATGTCCTGCGACTGCGGCGGCATGGCGAGAGACAGCCTGGGCAAAGGCGGTAACAGAGTAAAGCACAATACATTAAATAGTAGGAGGGTGTTCCGATTGGAACACCCACCTTTCTGTTTAATCACCAAATTACAGCATCTCAAGCAACGAGGCCATAAGCACACCGAAGTGGTTACCTAAGGCATAGCCCACGATGCCTGCGCCTATGCCAACTATAAGGCTATTGCGGTTCTTGAGCACCGCCACCATCATCGGCACGAAGGGTGGCGAGTTGATAAACGACACCGACGACACTATCATCGAGTCTGCGTCGACACGCATAACACGGCAGAATATGGCGTGCAGCACCAACGAGCCAAAGACGGCAACGACGAGGTAGAATATCTGGTCGAGGCCATCGGCGAGTTTAAGTTCCGAGAAGTCCGCCATCGACGCCATCGCGATACTGAAAACATAGATAAGGTACATGCCAATATCGAAGCTACGCTCCAGTTTGCGTACGGGCTTCAAAAATGAGAACGCCACACCCAACGTGCTGACAACGAGGATGAAGACCACCATAAACCAATCGTCGCCACAGGGCAGCGCGATACCTGCTGAGACAGCTACTGCAGCAAGCGCAAAGCCTACAATCTTCGCCAGCTCCGCGAGTCCCGACTTACTCCACAAGCCCACATAGGGGTCGCGATTTGCCTCAGCAATCTCATGATTAAGCTGCGCCAACTCACTCTCCGAAAGGCTCTTCTGCCCTCTCTCGCGATATATCCATCTGAATATCTTATAACCCACCGATACCAAGAATACAAGGTAGAGGAACGAGATTATTATGTCGTAAGAGCACATCATAACATAGCTATGCTGCTTAACACCGAATATCGCTTGGATGGCAGCGGCATTGACCATGCCTCCCGTATACATTCCCGACATTATACCACCAATCTCTGCGCCCTCCTCGAGGTGCTTACCAAAGAGAATATAGCCCACAGCTACGGCGATAGCGACGGACAAGAAACCACTAATGACGGTTCTCACCTGCAGACTGGCATCGCGGCGCGTAAAGCGACAGCCAAAGAGCATCATCGGAATAGCCAAAGGTATCGTAGCGGATGTTGCAATATCCTGAACCACACCAATTTTCGGAATATCAAAAGGCAGATTACCGATTATTATACCTAAGGCATAGAGTATCATCATTGGGCCAATCTTATCGAGAAGCGGGAAGCGACGACACATCCACAACACGCCTGCAGGGACGAAGCAAAATAGCGCTGCTACTACTACAATACTTAGTATAGACATAGTACGTTGAGTTAGAATTATAGGGCAAAGATAGATGTTTTTCTTGAAAAACGAATTATTTACTATGTTTCGCCACTGTTATTACCCATATCGAGATACTAGAACTAAAATTGCCATAACACTATCATCAATAACCAACAAAACATAATATCCATAGCCGACTACATGAGTATGCAGATAGAGCATCTGCGCGCCACTAACCGCCTCGGCACAGTCCAAAACCACAAGAATAGGATGCGGTGTTTTGACTAATTTTCATCAATAAGGCCTAATCGAATAGCGCAAATGCTTGCACTAAATAATGCAGATAAGCTTAAATATTTCACCAATCAATCCCTGTATATCCCTGATAATCAGGGGGGGGTAATTTCAAAAGTTATATTATGAAACGGTCATAAAAAATTATTAGGTATTAATACTCATTTTTGGATATTTTTTACTAAATTTGTGCGCTTAATAGTTCTATTGTGGAACTGAGCATATGAGATTATATCTCAGCAGATGGAAAAACGTCCATGATTCCCCAGAATTATAGACCCAAAACGACTTCAAAGATAAGCTACAATAAAACCAAAAAACTATGAAACCCAAATATAGTTTTTGCCTACTGATACTCTTCCTATTCATGGGAGGAGGCGTGTCGCATGTCCAAGCGCAAGATTGGGCCATCAAGACCAATGTCCTCTACGATGCCACAGCAACTGCGAATATTGGCGTAGAGGTGGGCTTGGCACCCAAGTGGACGCTCGACATCTCTGGTAATCTGAATGGCTGGAGCAAGAACGAGGAGACAAAGTGGAAGCACTGGATGGTGCAACCCGAGGCGCGCTACTGGTTTTGCGACCGCTTCTCGCGTCACTTTCTCGGCGTTCATGCCATAACTGGAGCGTTCAACTTTGGAGGCCTCAACAACAACATCTCATTTTTGGGCACAGACTTCTCTCGCCTACAAAATCAGCGCTACCAGGGTTATGCCTATGGCGGCGGCATCGCATATGGCTTTGCCTTTATGCTTTCTGAGCACATAAACCTCGAGCTTGAGGCGGGCATCGGTTATATGTATCTCGACTACGACATCTTCGATTGCGGTAATTGTGGTCGTAGGATTGGCGATGGCAACCACCACTATGTAGGCCCAACTAAGGCTGCCATAAATCTTGTCTTTGTATTCTAAAACACTGGTTATGAAGCGATATATTTTCTTAGCTACGCTTGCACTATGCACCATCTATACGGGCTACTCACAGGAGATACCCGACGTACAAATCAAGGATTTCACTCTCGAGTTGGATGATGCCAAGAGGCTCAATGTCGACATAGATATAGACCTTGCGCAGCTCGACGTCAAGACCACGCAGGTTGTTGTTCTAACGCCATGTGTCATCAATGGTGCAGACACGTTGAAGCTCAAGTCTGTAGCGGTGTACGGCAGAAACCGCCGCATCTACTACCAGCGTAACGAGGATATCAAGCCCACCGTTGCGGGCGACATCGTTATAACCACCTCTGAGGCTCGCGATGTTGTCACCTATAGCACCTCTATCCCCTTTATGGAGTGGATGGATGGCTGCAGCGTTGAGGTTATGCGCAACGACTTCGGCTGCTGTGGGCACTCTACAGCCGTTGCGAGTGCAGAGCTTGTCGACCGCTTCCCCATCGAGCCCTACTACCCCGAGCTCATCTATCTTCGTCCCAAGCACGAGGCTGTTAAGACACGCCAAATTAGTGGTTCGGCATTCGTAGACTTCCCCGTAAGCCAGACCGTCATCTACCCCACCTACCGCAATAACACCGTTGAGTTGGCAAAGATTACAGGCACTATCGACTCTGTTAAGAGCGACAAGGATGTTACGATAAAGTCTATCTTTATCAAGGGTTATGCCTCACCCGAGAGCCCCTATAGCAACAACACACGCTTGGCTAAGGGACGTACCGAGGCATTGAAGGTCTATGTTGAGAATATGTATCACTTCGGTGAGGGATTCATCAAGACCGACTATGAGCCTGAGGACTGGGCGGGTCTTGAGAGATATGTCATGGCATCGTCACTACCCCACAAGGAGGAGATTTTGGATGCTATACACTCTGACCGCGACCCCGACACCAAGGAGTGGATTATCAAGTCTACATGGAAGGATGAGTATCGCTTCTTGTTGGACAACTGCTACCCTGCCTTGCGCCACTCGGACTATGTTATCGAGTATGAGATTAGGAGCTATAGCGACCCTGTAGAGATTGAGCAGATACTCCACACTGCGCCACAGAATCTCTCGTTGGAGGAGTTCTACCTTCTTGCGCAGACCTACGAGCCTGGCAGCGAGAAGTTCAACGAGTTGTTTGAGACGGCAGTTAGAATGTACCCCAACGACCCTGTAGCGAACCTTAATGCTGCGAACTCTGCAATTTTGAAGGGTGACTATAGGAGCGCACTTCGCTACCTCGACAAGGCTGGCGATATGCCCGAGGCCATCTACACGCGTGGTGCTTTGGAGGTATATATGGAGAATAACGCGGGTGCGAAGCCCTATTTCGAGGAGGCACAGCAGTTGGGCATACCCCAGGCAGATGTAGCTCTTGAGGAGATAGCCAAGAATAGGAATATCTATAAGATGACAAACAATAATTAACAAACAAAATAAACAACAACAACAAACAATTTAATTCATTAACTTAATTTTCAGTATTATGAAAAAGTATCTATTTATTGCACTTGCAGCATTGGGTTTTGCTGCATGCGCTGAGAAGGGCGAGGAGAATACTCCCGTTCAGAAGGGTGAGTTGGAACAGTCATACGTGGCTATCACACTCGCAGCTGACGACATCACACGCGCTGACGACGGTAAATACGAGGTAGGCCGTGATGAGGAGCGTGCTGTGAAGAACGCACACATCTTCTTCTTCCAGAATGGCAAGGCATTCCCTGTAGAGTTTGATGGTACAACAACTAATCATGCAGGCCCACACAACTACATCAAGATTGCCCTTGAGGGTTCACAAGACGGCATGAACAACGTATCTGACATCAAGGATAAGGTTCTTGTTATTCAGAACTATAAGGGCGAGTATCCTAACCAGATGGTTGCAGTTTTGAACTGGAACCCTACTCAGAGCAACTACACTCTTGACGAGCTTAAGGCAGAGATCGTTGGTCTTGGCAACGATGCTCAGGGTTATATTATGAGCAACGCTGTATATGCAGCAAATACAAATGAGGCAGCTGAGGCTGCTATCATCACTGAGGCTAATATCGGCAAGTCTGCTGATGAGGCTTTGGCTAACCCTGTAACAATCCACGTTGAGCGTGTTGCTGCTAAGGTTGTTTACACAGCTATGAATGATGGCAAGTTTGACACTGGTAAGGAGATCAATGGCGTAAAGATTTACGCTCAGATTGAGAGCTTTGAGCTTTACAACGATTATGAGACATCATACCTCATCAAGCGCATCGATCCAGCATGGGATACAAATGTGATTGGTTTCAACTGGAACGACGCTAACTGGTTCCGTTCATACTGGGCAACTTCACTCGGCACTGCATTCCCCGAGAACACTTTCAACTGGAATGATGACAACACTAAGTTGAACGAGTGGAACTACCTTGGTGAGAACACTCGCGCTTGGACTGAGGCTGATGATGTTCGTACTAAGGTTGTAGTTAAGGCTAAGTTGGTAAATGAGGCAGGTAACGCTGTAGAAGTAGTTAACTGGTACGGCAAGGACTACGTTGGTGAGGAGGAGCTCAAGATTGTTGTAGCTAACACTCTTAAGAACACTTACTTCTCATCTGCAGATGGTACTACTTTCGTTGGTCTTACACCCGAGGACATCAAGTGTGTTGCTCGTATTCCTGAGGCTGAGAATGCTTACGAGGTTTACTTCCAGCTTTCTGACAAGGGAGCAGCAAAGACATGGTACAAGTATGAGAATGGCAACTACAATACTATCACAGTTGTGGCTTTGAATGCAGAGCTTATTAATGTTCAGCCTGCATTGGTTTACAACGATGGTATGACATACTACTGGTTGGATATCAAGCACCTTGGCCAGGAGGGTAAGACAGCTGAGTACGGTATCGTTCGTAACCACGTTTACAGAGTGAATATCACCGATATTCAGGGTTATGGTACTCCTATCTATGATCCAGCAGAGGACTTCATCAACCTTGAGAAGCCTAAGGATATCGTAACTTATGTTTCTGCTGACATTCGCATCCTCTCTTGGCGAGTTGTTGCAAACGACTACGAGCTTTAATAACTGTTATTAATCTTTAACATCACTGATGAAAAGATACCTATTCATAACCCTTGCAGCACTTGGTCTCTTGGGATGTACTGAAAATATGACCGAGCCCAATTCCCCCATCAAGGGGGAGTTGGAGAGGTCATATATCTCTGTTACGCTCATGACTGACGATGCTGCAACTCGCGCCGATGATGTCGATTTTGAGTATGGTGATGCCGCAGAGCGTTATGTCGAGAATGTGCACTTCTTCCTCTTCAAGGGCGATGGCAGTGCCTTTCCCGTGAATGGTGCGGGTGGCAAGAACTACCTCTCATTCGACGTTAGGAGCAATGGCACACAGCCAGGCGAGACGGGCAATGCGTATGAGGGTTCCAACGTCTCGGATGTTAAGGATAAGATACTTGTATTCGACAACTACAAGGGTGAATACCCCGCCTACATCGTTGCGGTGTTAAACTGGGATGCACAACACATTCAGCCATCATACACACTCGACAATCTCTACAACTCGCTTGCTGCAATACGCAACAGCAACAACCACTTTGTGATGAGCAATGCGGTATATGCCGACATGCAGGGTAAGGTCGTAAGGGCAAACCCCATTACTATATATAATATAGGTAAGACCGCGGAGGAGGCTTTGGCCAACCCCATCGAGATATATGTCGAGCGCATATCGGCGAAGGTTGTGATTGAGGCTAATGGCGATGTCGAGGGCAAGGATGCCACATACGACATCGAGGTGAATGTGGGCGACAAACCAGTATATGCTAAGGTGCTAAAATGGGAGCTCTACAACGACTACAACCACTCTATCGTACTCAAGCATATCTACCCCGACACGTGGGGTATGAGTAGCGAGGTTGGCTTCTTGTGGAACGACCCCAACAGGTTCCGCTCATACTGGGCAGCATCATACACTGGTAGCTTCCCCGCCGATAACCACTTCGACTGGGCAAACGGCCTCACCACAAGCGATGTAGCCTACTGCGGCGAGAATACTCGCCAAGCGGTGGTGGACAGCGAGGGCAACGTGACCTCCGACCCACGCTCAAAGGTTATCATCAAGGCACAGCTTGTCGACGGCGCGGGTAACCCCGTGGAGGTGGGCGTGTGGTATGGCCACAGCTATGTTGGCGAACTTGCACTACGTACAGAGGTGGCACAGCTGCTTGCTAATGAGCTATACTGGCTCGAGGGTGGTGAGCATAAGGCTATCAGCGCGGAGGATATAACTCTCGTTGCTGCGGGCAATGCTCCCGAGGACGTAGATGTAGAGGCCTACGAGGTCATCTTCCAGTTGGCTGAGGATTCCAAGACAAAGGAGTGGTTTACCTACTCCAATGCCGAGGGCTATGTCTCTGCTACCACTGAGGCTGTTAATGGTCGCCTTGCCATGGTTGAGCCCGCCATGTTGTATAACGATGGCATGACCTACTACTATGCCGACATTCGCCATCTTGGCCGTAAGGACTCCGCTGCGGAGTATGGCGTTGTTCGCAACCATGTCTACAAGGTCAACATCGCGACTATCACGGGTCTTGGCACTCCTGTCTACGACCCCGACATCAACTTTATTACTCCCGAGCGCCCCTCGGATGTGAATAGTTATGTTGCTGCCGAGGTGCGCATTCTCTCTTGGAAAGTTGTTAAAAACGAATATAATGTCGAATAAATTTAACGGTATTATCTACTTGGGCTCGACTCAATGCTAAGGAGCTTAGGCTACTATAGCAACCAAGTTCGTCATTGCGAGGCTTGTAACAAGCCGTGGCAATCACAATTGCCAAAAGGGAGATTCCCACGCTCGCTGCGCTCGCTCGGAATGACGCTGAGATACAACGAGTCTAAAGTATATAATCAACAAATTAAAAGAAACCGATATGAAAAAATATTTATTTATAGCTCTTGCAGCCCTTGGTTTCGCGGCTTGTACAGAGAGTGGCGATGAGAAGACTCCAGTTCAGAACGCTGAGATGGAGGAGTCATATATCGCCATCAACCTTATGGCTGCCGACAATGACACCCGCGCAGCTGCAGATAGCTATGGCTATGAGCTGGGTACTGATGCCGAGCGCGCAGTAAATAAAGCATTCTTCTTCTTCTTTGATGAGAATGGTAACCCATTCAATGTGATTGGCGCACCCGCAACTGCTCCTGGTGGCACAAAGAACCACTTGTCGCTTACAATTGATGAAGATACAACATCGGACATGCCTAATGTATCAGATATCAAGAATGCTGTTTTGGTTTTGAACACCTATAAGGGTATCTATCCAAAGCAGATTGTAGCTGTTCTTAACTGGACTCCTGCCGACCGTCCATATACTTTAGAGGAACTTCAGACTGTGGTTGTAAATAACTCTCTTGGTAACGATATCAATGGTTATGTTATGAGTAACTCTGTATATAGCAATGGTACTAATATTATGGCTGCAACACCTATCACAGCAGATAATATCAAGACATCTGAGGCAGAGGCTTTGGGTGCTCCAGTAAATATCTATGTAGAGCGTACAGCTGCAAAGGTTGTTGTTACTAATACTACAGTTGCTAACAATAGATATGCTGTAACAGACGTGAATGGCATGAAGCCAGTTGGTGGCAACCCTCGTACTGTATATGTAGAGCTTCTCGGTTGGGAACTTTACAATGAGTTTGACGAGACTAACCTTGTTAAAAGTATTGAGAATTGGAACTCTAATATTATAGGTCTTACTTGGAATGACTCACCATTCTACCGTTGCTATTGGGCAAAGACAAGGAATGAGCGTACTACGAATGATACATTCGCATGGTCATATATAAATCCAACATCTAATGGTCTTCCAACTGCATACGGCTATGAGATAGCTTCAGAGGCTAATTACACTGACCGTGATACCTATACGTACTGCGGAGAGAATACTCTTGATTGGACAACTAAAGATGTTCGTACTAAGGTTATTCTTAAGGGTCGTCTTGTAGAGGATGATGGTAATGACGGTTATCAGCCAATTGAACTTGCCCAGTGGTATGGTAATGAGTATGCAGGTGTTAGTGATTTGAAAACTGCTGTAGCAAACTCACTTAAGTACACATTATACTATTATGATACAGATGGAGACAAATATGTATCTATCGCACCAGAGCATATTGAGATTGTTCATGGTAGTCAGGTAAATGCTGAGGCATACGAGGTTGGCTTCCAGCTCTCAACTGCAGGTAAGGAAAAGACTTGGTTTAAGTATAACTCTGAAGAGGACTTTGATTCATTTGGTGATATTGCCGATGGTGTAAACACAACTAATACTAACGAGTATCTCAAGGGTGTTAAGCCCGCTGTTTTGTACATGAATGGTGATACATATTATATCGTAGATATTGAACACCTTGGTGCTGATGATACGACTACAGAGTATGGCGTAGTTCGTAACCATGTATATCAGATTGATATTCAATCTATTAAGGGCTACGGCTCACCAGGATATAGTAGTTTGGGTCATATTGTTGATACACCAGAGTATCCAGAGGATGAAGAGCAATCTTCATTCGTAGCTGCTAAGATCAACGTTCTCTCTTGGAAGGTTGTTAAGCAGGGCGTAAACATTACACAATAACATACAATCTTAAGGGGCTGCTAAGCGGCTTGCTCAACAGCCCCTTTATAAAATTAACATTGGGGAAACACCCCCACAAACAACACAAAAAATGAACAGAGTGCATATATTCAGAAGAATACTTCTCGCATCGACAATGGTGGTGGCGATGCTTGCGGCATCTTCGTGTAAGGATGGACTAATCTTCGACGGAGAGGGCGATTGCGGCATATACTACCGCATACGATTCAAGTATGACTACAACATAAAGTTTGCTGACGCCTTTGCCAACGAGGTGAACTCCGTTGCACTCTACATCTTCGACCAGGAGAATACCCTCATCGAGGAGATTACCACCACTGACAAGCAGGCACTATCATCGGGAACATTCGAGATACCCCTCGAGCTCGAGCCTGGAAACTACACGCTCTTGGCATGGGGCGGACTAATGAACGAGGAGTCGTTCGACATGTTAGCCAACACAAAGATTGGCGAGACCAAGCTCGAGGAGCTACAGGTGAAGATGCACCGCGAGCACAACGAAAATGGCGAGGCAACCGTTGAGGATGACCTCCTACCACTATATCACGGCACATTGACCCTCGAGGTGAAGGATATACCAGGAACATACACCGAGACAATGTCGCTAATGAAAGATACAAACGCCGTGCGCATACTCCTTCACGAGATGTCGGGCCACGACGTGGATGCAGATAAGTTTATATTTGAGATTAAGGACGACAACGGCCTTTACGACTGGGACAACACACTCCTCGAGGATGAGGAGATTACATACTCGGCATGGTATCAGACAACGGGCTCTGCCGAAATGGAGGAGCAGGCTACACGCACAGTGACTGAGGTAAACGTGGCACTCGCAGAGCTCACCATAGGTCGCATGCGTGCCGATGCATCTCCCACACTATACATCAAGAGCCGCGAGACTGGCGAGGACCTCGTGCGCATACCCTTAGCCGACTATGCACTGCTCGTCAAGGGCTACTACAGACAGGGCATGAGCGACCAAGAGTATCTCGACCGCCAGGATGAGTACTCGTTGACACTCTTCCTCGATGAGGGTGAGTGGGTAAGCTCGGTAATCTACATCAACTCGTGGAGAGTGGTGCTAAACGACACAGGACTAAACTAATAAGCTATTAAACACCCGTGAGAGGAGCTGTAAAATATATCCTACTGCTTGTTATGAGCATAATCTCGGCATCGTGCATTTTCGATGCGGAGAGATGCGTCATAGCCACCGACAAGCAGTACGATGTTATGT
>JAZRAW010000060.1:0-3228 GCA_045634765.1 Alistipes sp. | reverse complement strand
GTGGAAAGTAACTTTCCACTTTTTTTTGCTATCTTTGTGGCTTGAATATACCGTAGGTATAAAACCCGAATTAAATAACAAAAAAAGATATAGACTATGACACAGGAAGAATTGTTCAAGAAGCTTATTGCTCACTGCAAGGAGTATGGCTTTATTTTCCCCTCAAGCGAGATTTACGACGGCCTCGGTGCTGTATACGATTATGGTCAGAATGGTGTTGAGCTCAAGAACAACATCAAGAGCTACTGGTGGGACTCAATGGTTAAGCTCCACGAGAACATCGTAGGTATCGACGCTGCAATCTTCATGCACCCCCGAGTATGGGAGGCATCAGGCCATGTAGGTGCCTTCAACGACCCCCTCATCGACAACAAGGACTCAAAGAAGCGTTACCGCGCCGATGTATTGGTTGAGGACTGGATGGCTAAGCAGGAGGAGAAGATTGAGAAGGAGGTAGAGAAGGCGCGCAAACGCTTCAAGGAGAACTTCAACGAGGAGCAGTACCTCGCTACTTCACCCCGCGTGTTGGAGATTAAGGCGAAGATGGATGCCGTTCACGAGCGCTTCGCAACGGCTCTCAATGAGAACAACCTTGAGGAGTTGAAGCAGATTATCCTCGACTGCGAGATAGTATGCCCCATCTCTGGTACACGCAACTGGACAGATGTACGCCAGTTCAACCTTATGTTCTCTACGCAGATGGGTTCTACTGCCGATGGTGCTAACACCGTATATCTCCGCCCCGAGACTGCACAGGGTATCTTCGTTAACTACCTTAATGTGCAGAAGACCGGCCGCATGAAGCTCCCCTTCGGTATCGCACAGATTGGTAAGGCCTTCCGTAACGAGATTGTAGCGCGCCAGTTCATCTTCCGTATGCGTGAGTTCGAGCAGATGGAGATGCAGTTCTTCGTACAGCCTGGCACAGAGATGCAGTGGTGGAACGAGTGGAAGGAGACACGTATGGCTTGGCACCGTGCCCTCGGCTTCGGTGACGAGAACTACCGCTTCCACGACCATGATAAGCTTGCCCACTATGCAAATGCCGCAACAGATATCGAGTTCAACTTCCCCTTCGGCTTCAAGGAGGTGGAGGGTATCCACTCGCGTACCGACTTCGACCTTGGTCGTCACCAGGAGTTCTCAGGCAAGAAGATTCAGTACTTCGACCCCGAGCGTGGCGAGAGCTATGTACCCTATGTTGTTGAGACATCAATCGGTGTTGACCGTATGTTCTTGCAGATTATGTCTGCAGCCTACACCGAGGAGAAGCTTGAGAATGGCGAGGAGCGCGTAGTATTACGCATCCCTGCAGCCCTTGCTCCTACAAAGGTTGCTGTGTTGCCCTTGGTGAAGAAGGATGGTCTCCCAGAGGTGGCACGTCAGATTATCGACGACCTCAAGTATGACTACACCGTAGTTTACGACGAGAAGGACTCTATCGGTAAGCGCTACCGTCGTCAGGATGCCATCGGTACACCTTTCTGCGTTACCGTAGACCACGACACCCTCACCGACGGCATGGTAACAGTTCGTCACCGCGACACTATGCAGCAGGAGCGTGTTAAGATTGAGGATTTGCGCGCAATGGTAGAGAAGGCTGTATCGTTCCGCGAGCTCTTCAAAAAGATTAAGGCATAAGCGATGCCCAGACTTATTGCCATAGACTACGGCACGAAGCGTACAGGCTTGGCGGTTACCGACCCGCTGGGCATCATCGCGCAGCCCCTCGAGACTGTCGAAACCAAGCAGCTCGAGCGCTACCTTGCCGAATACTTCAAAAAGGAGGAGGTCTCGACAATCGTTGTGGGCTACCCACGCCAGATGAATGGTGAGCCCTCGGAGACGATGCGCTTCATACAGCCGCTTATGGGTCGTCTGCGTCATGCCTACCCCGACAAGCAGGTTGTGCCCTACGACGAGCGCTTCACCTCGGTACTGGCGCAGCGCACCATTCGTGAGAGTGGTATAGGCAAGATGGCGCGCCGCGACAAGAGCCTCGTAGATAAGGTCTCTGCGGCAATCATCCTGCAGGACTATATGGCATCAGTTGGAATGTAAAACGTTGAAATAAAGTAGAATATGATTTACCCAATCGTAATATACGGCTCGCAGATTTTGCGTAACGAGTCGGAGAAAATCACCCCCGACTATCCCGAGCTCAAGAAGCTTATCGAGGATATGTGGATTACTCTTGGCGAGGCTGAGGGCGTAGGTCTTGCAGCACCACAGATTGGCAAGAACATTCGCCTCTTCATCGTAGATTGCACACCTTGGGGTGAGGACGACCCAACACTCGCCGACTTCAAGCGCGTATTCATCAACGCCGAGATTTACGAGGTGTCGGAGGAGACATCGCTCTTCGAGGAGGGCTGCCTCTCTATCCCAGGTATCCACGAGAATGTACGCCGCCCCATATCTATCCGTATGCGTTACCTCGATGAGAACTTCGTGGAGCACGACGAGGAGTTCACAGGCAAGCCCGCGCGCGTCATTCAGCATGAGTATGACCACATCGAGGGTAAGGTCTTTACCGACCACCTTGCACCTCTTCGCCGCAACCTTATAAAGAACAAGTTGCAGAAGATGGCACGAGGTTCGTACCGTGCAGCATACAAAACAAAACGATAATTTGTTGTGATAAGCCGCAATCTGCGGCACCAAACTTAGAGCCCCGAATGGGAAATACGCTTAGTATGTCCCATCCGAGGCTCTTTCATTTGGCACCACATCTCACGACTTCTGACAACAAATTTATTGTGATAGCGGCGCATCTGCGACACTTCAATCAAAACTGTATCATGTTTAGGGAGTTTAAAGAATTTAAGGAGTTTAGGGTTTGGGTTGCATTGTACACATATTCACTCCCTAATTTCCTTAATTTCCTTAAACTCATTAAACTCATTAAACTCATTACCCCCGCTAAACTCCCTCCATCACCCCAATATCCCGTTGCCCTCTTGCTATCCCGAAAAAAATCGCTATCTTTGTGCTAATAAAGTGTGTGCACTAAAAATTATTAACTATATGAAACATCTTTTTAGACTCGCTATCGCAACGATTGTTGCGGTGCTTCCTCTTGTTGGTTGCGAACAGACCAACGAAACTGCCATGCCTACAATAGAGATTGTGGCAGTAGACACATCAAGCGACACAATCTCGTTCGCTGTATCAACAACCAACGCTACAGAGTGCGCATATATGCTCTACGATGGCGACAACATCACC
>JAZRAW010000059.1:0-10684 GCA_045634765.1 Alistipes sp. | reverse complement strand
CTCTATGTTGAGATGTATACCTTCCTTGCTGATGGCTCGCTAAAGGTGGAGGTTAAGTTCCAGCGTGGTGATGAGGATGTGCCAGAGCTGCCACGCTTTGGTATGCGTATGATTCTGCCGCAGGAGTATAAAAACTTTAAGTTCTATGGTCGTGGCCCGTGGGAGAACTACTCCGACCGTAATGAGTCCGCGTTCATAGGCCTCTACGAGCAGTCTACCGATGAGCAGCTCTTCCCCTATGTCCGCCCACAGGAGTCGGGCAACAAGAGTGATGTGCGCTGGTTGGAGCTTATGGGCAGCGAGGGTCGTGGCATCCGCATAGAGGGCCTGCAACCCCTCAATGTCAGCGCAATGCCTTATCGTGCTGAGGACCTCGACCCAGGCGTGGAGTCAAAGGGTCAGAAGCACTACTCCGACATAGTGCCACGCGACGAGGTGGTGCTCCATGTCGACCTTGCACAGCGAGGCCTGGGTGGCGACACATCGTGGGGTGCTACGCCACGCGAGCAGTATTGCCTGACAGAGGATGAGTACAGCTATGGATATATAATCTATCCGATTAACTAATTGAGTAACATATGGATAATATTTTAACAGTCGAGCATATCTCGAAGAGTTATACGGGACATAAGGCGTTGGATGATGTCTCGTTGGAGGTGCCTCGCGGAGCCATCTATGGACTTTTGGGTCCCAACGGTGCGGGTAAGACGACGCTCATTCGTGTCATCACACGCATTACGCTTGCCGATGAGGGTCGTGTTTTGTTGGATGGCAAACAGATAACTGCTGATGAGGTCTTCCATATCGGTTATATGCCCGAGGAGCGCGGACTTTACAAGAAGATGCGCGTGGGCGAGCAGGCTGTGTTCTTTGCCCGCCTAAAGGGTATGTCAAAGCGCGATGCTGAGGTGCGCCTAAAGGAGTGGTTTGAGCGCTTGGAGATTGCCGACTGGTGGGGACGCAAGGTGGAGGATTTATCGAAGGGTATGGCGCAGAAGGTGCAGTTCATCTCTACCGTGGTGCACGAACCAAAGTTGCTAATTTTCGATGAGCCCTTCTCGGGTTTTGATCCCATAAATGCCGATAGACTCAAGCAGGAGATTTTGGGATTGCGCGATAGGGGTGCGACGGTGATTTTCTCTACGCACAACATGGCATCGGTGGAGGAGATATGCGACCACATAACGCTTATCAACAAGTCGCGTAATGTCCTCTCTGGCTCTGTTGAGGCCATTCGCCGTGAGGCGGGAGGTAATACTTTTGCTGTATTGCATCGTGCTGATGACGAGGTGTTTAGCTCTGCGGTATCGGACATTGCTACGCTGCTTGGCGATAGTAAAGGCATTGTGGGTGGCTATCGCGAGACGAAGATTCATATTCCAAAGGATGAGGATGTGAAGATTGTCATCGAGCGACTAAACAATAGGTGCGATTTGCGTTCTATAAGTGAGGTTATTCCCTCGATAAACGATATATTCATTCGTGCCGTAAATGGCGCACTATAACCGCGATGTTATGAGAAAAATATGGTTAATTGTCGTGCGTGAGTTTGTGGAGCGCGCACGTAAAAAGTCCTTCATCGTTTCGACATTCATCACCCCTTTGTTGATGGTGTTATTGATGATAGCGCCAACACTCGTTATGCTCTATGGTACAAGCGACCAGAAGCAGGTGATGGTGGTTGACCGCTCGGGTATGGTGGCCGATAGACTTGTTTCGACCTCCGAAGTAAAGTTTGTTGACCAAAGTCATATGACAAAGGCTGATGCGTGTAGGACCTTTGACCAGGAGAGCGGAGTCTTTGGAATACTCTATGTCGGTAGTGATATAGAGTGTCGTGATTCGGTGCAGTTGATTACCAACGAGTCCTCATCAATAATGATAGAGGAGGTTGTGACACAGCAACTTAATGCTATTGTTGAGCATGAGAAGTTGCGTGCCTATAATATCGAAAACCTCGATGCGATACTCGCCTCGGTAGCAACAAACATAGAACTTGCTACATACGAAAATAATGGTACTGGCCAGGAGGAAACCATGGAGAGTACCTCTTCGGGTATTAGCTATGCGTTGGGTATTATTCTCGGAATGATGCTCTATATGCTTCTGATTCTATATGGTCAAATGGTGCTAACCTCCGTTGTTGAGGAGAAGTCGAGCCGCGTAATAGATGTTATGGTAACAAGCTCTACGCCCTTCCAAATTATGATGGGTAAGATTTTGGGCATTGCCCTTGTTGCCGTTACGCAGATTACCATATGGGCTGTGCTCGTTATCTCGGCGTCGAAGTTCCTTTTGCCTGCAATATTTAGCGCAGAGGTTGTGGCGACCAACGATATGATGATGCAGTCTATCATCGGCACGTTGGGTGATACGGGTTATATTGCCACACTCTTTAGCTGGTTGTTGCTCTTTATGTTGGGTGGCTTCTTGCTCTATGCGGCATTGTACGCTGCGGCGGGCTCGGCTGTCGACTCTGTGCAGGAGGGTCAGCAGTATAATACCCTTATTATGATGCCAATCATTCTTTCGATGATTGTCATGATGACCATCTTCAATGACCCCAATTCGCCAATTGCTTTTTGGGCTTCGATGGTGCCGTTTACCTCGCCCATTGTGATGATTGCGCGTGTTCCGTTTAGTATCCCTACTTGGGAGATTATCGTGTCACTAATTGTGCTCTATATCACCTTTATAGCGGTTGTATGGCTCGCTTCGCGCATCTTCCGCATAGGTATCTTTATGCACGGCAAGCGACCCTCATGGCGTGAATTGTGGCAGTGGCTCAAGACAAAATGAGTAATGAGTGATTAGCAATTAGTAATGGCGTTGGCTCTAACGGAGTCAGCGCCATTTTCTTTGTCATGCTAAAAAAATCGTAACTACGCGCCCGATATTTCCTAAATTGTTCGTATATTTGCATGTTATATGTACATGTGCGCGCGTATGAGACGACTAATTATGCTTATATCTCTGGTTCTCTGCGGATTGCTTTCCGCAGAGAGTGCCGTTGCGCAGTACTATAGCTGGGGTGTTGATCCCCCATCATACAGATGGAAGCAGATGAAGACTAAGGAGTATCGTGTGATTTATCCCGATACTGCTCATCATATTGCCGACCGTATGATGTACTACCTCGATGCTGTAGATGAGGATATCTCATATGGCTATCGTCATCCACAGATGTCGATACCCTTTGTTGTGCACCCCTCGAACTTCCAGTCAAATGGCTTGGTTATGTGGATGCCGCGCAGAGTTGAGTTCCTCTCAACGCCCGAAATTCGAGGTTACTCCATGCCCTGGACAAAGCAGCTTATTGCGCATGAGTATCGTCACGCTGTGCAGTACAATAACCTTAATCGTGGTATAGTAAAGGGTTTGAGCTATGTGTTGGGTCAGCAGAGTTCTACCATTGGTCTGCTCTTTATGCCGTTGTGGATGATGGAGGGCGACGCCGTGATGACGGAGACGGAGATGTCTACATTTGGTCGTGGCCTACAACCATCGTTCACCATGGCGTATCGTGCATATGAGTCGGTTGCTTATGTCTATAAAAATTTTGATAAGTGGTTCTGTGGCTCGTATAAGGATTACATCCCCAACCACTACCATATAGGCTATCTATTGTCGCGACATGGCTATCAGCAATATGGTACTATTATGGGTGATGATGTGGCGGAGCTTACGTCGCGTCGCCCATGGATGGTGGTTTCAAACACATGGGTATTCAAAAAACTATACAATAGTTCCACTCCTAAACTATTTTACGATACCTTCCTAACGCTTGAGGAGCACTGGGGGCCTTTAGCCGATGTCGAGCAAACAACAGAGCCTATCTCTATTGCAGAGCCAGAGTCCTATACGACATACTCTCACCCGATACCCCTCGGCGGTAGCCGTATACTCTTTTTGAAGGAGGACTTGGATAGGCCTACAGCCTTTGTGGTGGTCGATGAGGCAACTGGAGAGGAGCAACGCGTAGCATACACAGGTCTTATATCTACGCGCCCTATGCTTGGAAATGATGGCAAGGTGTGGTGGACGGAGTATCGCCAAAGTGCACTATTTGGTGAGAAGGTAGCCTCAAAGTTGTGCTATATGGATGTCGAAGAGTGTCGACCTGTGACCATGGATGAGTATAATAATGTGCTATATCCAACGCCAACCGATGGTCATGGCCTTGCTTGGGTTGAGTATACGCCTGATGGTAGATATACCATTGTTGTGAATGGCCCTGCGGATTTGGCACGACGTACGCCACTCGATTATGGAACAGAGGTGCATGGCATGGCGTGGGATGGCGCTACCGAGGCGCTATATCTTATCATTACGGATGACGAAGGCATGCACATCGCAAGCCTTACATCTGACGGTGTTAAGGCTGTAACGCGTGCTGCATATACAACACTCAGCGACCTTGTGGCAAAGGATGGATGTCTCTACTATGGCTCTATTGCCTCGGGACGTGATGAATTGCATATGTATGACCTTCTCCGTGGTGAGGAGTATCGCCTCTCGACATCGCGCTATGGTTCGTTTCACCCCGTGCCATTAGATAGCTCGCGTGTTGTTGCCACATCGTACGATAGGCGTGGATACCTCCCCGTAATACAGCAAGTTTGTGATACGGTTAGGGTTGATTATGCCCCCCATCCCCCCAAAATAATACTGCCCGAGACACGCCCCTGGGGAGTCGTGAATCTCGATACCGTGCGCTTTGGTGGTGCTGCTGCCGATAGTGTGCTTGTGGCAACACCCCCCAAGCGATTTGGTCGTCTTGCTCACGCCTTTAACGTACACAGCTGGGCGCCAGCATCCTACGACCCTTATGCTCTAACGGAGGAGTCGCATATATCCTTCAACCTTGGAGCTACCATTATGACGCAGAACCTACTCTCTACGCTTGAGGGTTTTGCTACATGGGGATGGAATAGAGATGAGGGCTCGGTGTTTAAGGGTACGCTACGTTATAAAGGCCTTGGCGTAAACCTTTGGGTGAACGGTACATATGGCGGACAGCAGCAGGTGTATAAGGTGGCGGTTTATAACCCCAACTCTGGTAAACTCGAGTATCCGCAAGAGCCAGAAATAGGACGCTACTACTCGGTGGGTGTTGGTGCCACACTCCCCATCCTTATGCAACGCGGTTACCACACAAGTCAGTTTGCGGTGTCTACATCGTGGAACTTCTCAAATGGCATGGTGGCAAATGTCGAAGACTTAGAGATTAGGGGTGGTAAGGTCACAAATATACACACCATTGGCTACTCTCAGGGTGTGCACCTGCTCAATGTAGGTGTATCGTTCCAGGACTATGTGCGCATGGCGCATCGTGATTTTCTACCACCGTGGGGCATTGTGCTCTCGGCTAATTCTGGAATCAATCCCGCTTCGACCAACTTCGGACACCTCATCGTGTTCTATGGTAAGCTCTATACGCCGGGTTTCGCAAAGCATCATTCGCTCTCCGTCGCAGCCTCATATCAGACATCTCTTGGAGGTTTTCAATCGGATATGGTGCTCTCGAGTCTCACGTTCAAGTCCTCACGACTAATACCACGAGGCTATACGACGTACGACATCACTAATAATGACTATGTGGCGACATCACTGAACTATCAAGCCCCCATATGGTACCCCGATGGAGGTATTCGCGGCATAGTCTTCTTTAAGCGTCTACGCTTGAATGCAGGTGCAGACTATGCGTCGTTCGAGCGTAGGGTGGTGAACGCCGCAGATGGCTCAATCGTTGACCAACGTAGGCACATAGGGGCATTTGGCCTCGACTTGGGTCTCGACTTTAATCTATTTGCGATGCCCGAATCTGCAACAATATCGGCAACCTTCTCGTTATATAGAAAGATGGAGTTTGCACCATTTAAGGATGATAAGTTCTATTTTTCATTTGGATTGGGATTGCCTTTTTAAGTGTGCGATGGCGTAATAAGTTGAAAATAAGAATAAAACCAAACTATATGTCACAGAAGAAACAGAACAAAAAGAGTCGGTTTACATGGAAATTTTGGGTCATACTTGCTATGTGGCTCATTACCCTTGCAGGTATTGCAGCCGTTGCAGGAGTGTTCCTAATGGCCAAGAATGAGAAGCTTGGACCTATGCCATCATTCGATGAGTTGGAGAATCCCAAAACAAACCTCGCGACGCAGATCTACTCAGCAGATGGAGAGGTCATTGGTACCTACTTCATTGAGAATCGTACCTACCTATCGTACGAGGAGTTATATCCTGCCGATCGCTCTAAGTGGCTTGAGATAGATGGCCATAAGGTGCCACCAATTGTCGCTGCCCTCTTGGCTACGGAGGATGTCCGATTCTTCGACCATGCAGGTATCGACTTCCAGGCTACTGCCCGTGTGGGTATCAAGACCATACTCATGGGACAGAGTGAGCAGGGTGGTGGTAGTACCATCACGCAGCAGTTGGCAAAGAACCTCTACAAAACCCGTGTTAATAACTCTGGTATGCAGGGCAAAATGGGTACTATCGTGGCCAAAATCCAGGAGTATGTTATTGCCGTGCAACTCGAGTATAACTATACCAAGGAGGAGATTGTGGCTATGTATCTTAATACTGTGGAGTTCTCCAACTCGAACTTCGGTATTAAGGCTGCGGCAAACAACTTCTTCGGTAAGGAGCCTTGTGACCTCTCTATCGAGGAGGCTGCAGTTATTGCAGGACAGGTTAAGGCTCCAGGAAAATATGCCCCACTAAAATCGGGTGAGCCCAACCCCTATGCTTTGGAGCGTCGCAATACGGTGCTTGACCGTATGGCTTCGGCGGGTGCCATCAGTGAGAAGTATGCTGCAGAGTTGAAGAGGTTGCCTATCGACTTGTCGAACTATCGTCGTGCTGCCGAGGCACACAATGAGGGCTCGGCGACATACTTCCGCGAGATGGTGCGTCGTGCTATGACTGCGAAGGAACCACAGCGCAAGAACTACTATACGGAGTGGGATTATGAGCAGGCGTTGAGGGAGTATAATGAGAATCCCATCATGGGTTGGTGCTACAAAAATCGTAAGGCTAATGGCGAGCCATATGATATCTATCGCGATGGCCTAAAGATATATACAACGGTTGACCTTAGCATGCAGACCTATGCTGAGGAGGCCTTCGAGGAGCAGATGTCGGAGCTTGTACAGCCTCGTATGGAGAGCCAGATAAGAAGCCGTGGTGGCTCACTCTTCCCCGACTTGTCTAAGGCCGAGTCGGACAAGAGAATCGATAGGGCTATGCAGCAGACCGACCGTTGGCGCGGCATGAAACAGTTGGGTAAGAGTGATAGTGAGATTGTTGCAGCGTTCAACACTCCTATTAAGATGCGTGTGTTTACATACGATGGTGTGCGTGACACGGTGCTTACACCTCGCGACTCGCTTATCCACTATAAGAAGACCATGCGCGGAGCCTTCGTCGCTATAGATCCTACTACGGGATATGTTCGTGCATATGTTGGTGGCCCTGACTACCGCTTTTTCAAGTATGATGCAGCATCGCAGGGTAAGCGTCAGGTGGGCTCTACAGCAAAGCCCTTTGTCTACACCTTTGCTATCGATCACTTGGGTCTTTCACCATGTACCCCAGTGCCCAATCTTCCTGTATCAATCGAGACCCCCTCAGGCATCTGGTCACCAAAGGAGGCGGGTAATGTAGAGTATGTAGGTGAGTATCCATTGTATTGGGGCTTGGCTAACAGTCGAAACAACTACTCGGCTTGGATTATGAAGCACGCGAAGCGCCCCGAGGCGGTGGCAGACTTTATCCACGATATTGGTGTCAAGAGTTATATCGACCCTGTGGTATCGTTGTGTATCGGTTCGTATGATAGTAACCCCTATGAGATGGCTTCGGCATACTGTACCTTTGCAAACGAGGGTGTGCGTGTAGATCCAATCTTTGTGACTCGCATCGAGGATAGCCAGGGTAATGTCTTAGCGACGTTTACTCCCAAGACCAATGATGTGTTGTCTAAGCGCGTGGCCTATACCATGATTACAATGATGCAGCGCGTAGTGACCCAGGGTACGGCGCGTCGTATGATTTATGAGTTTGGATTTAGTGATGTGGAGATGGCGGCAAAGACGGGTACTACGAACGACAATGTCGACGCATGGTTTATGTGTGCTCTGCCCAACCTCGTTATGGGTGTATGGGTAGGCGGTGAGGAGCCAAGTATCCACTTTACAAGCAGTGCAGATGGTTCGCGCATGGCTCTACCTATTGCTGGTAAGTTCCTAACCAAGGTGTATAACGATGGCACGCTTGGAGTGCACCGCACTGATCGCTTCGAGCGTCCGACAGAACTTCCCGATTACAACTGTGATGGAATAACGCAGGAGGAGACGGAGCAAGAGGGTGATAGCGGTTACAATTCTGGCAGCGATGATGAGTTCTTCGACTAACCATCGCTGGCCTTTGAAATAGGTATATATATAAAGTAGTTCGAAACATAAAAAAGATAAGATTATGAAGATTGCAATTGTTGGTGTAAGTGGCGCTGTGGGACAGGAGTTCTTGAAGATTTTGGAGAACCACCCTATGGCAATTGATGAGTTGCGATTATTTGGTTCGAAGCGTAGTGCTGGTAGCAGTTACCGCTTTCGTGGCGAGGATATCGTAGTGCGAGAGTTGCAACATAACGACGATTTTAAGGATATAGATGTGGCGCTCTGCTCGGCAGGTGCCTCTACATCAAAGGAGTATGCCGAGACCATCACCAAGTATGGCACATTTATGATTGATAACTCAAGTGCCTTCCGTATGGATGATGATGTGCCCTTGGTTGTGCCCGAAGTCAATGGCGAGGATGCCTTTGAGGCTCCACGCCGCATCATTGCTAACCCCAACTGTACAACCATCCAGATGGTCGTAGCATTAGGTGTTATCGAGAAACTATCGCACATACGTCGTGTGCACGTTGCGACATATCAGTCGGCAAGTGGCGCGGGTGCTACAGCTATGCAGGAGTTCGAGGAGCAGCAGCGTGCTGTGGTTGAGGGCGCTGAGCCTAAGGTTGAAAAGTTCGCATACCAGCTCGCATGTAACCTCATTCCGCATATTGATGTCTTCCAGGATAACGACTACACGAAGGAGGAGATGAAGATGTACCACGAGACGCGCAAGATTATGCACTCAGATATTCAAACCTCTGCGACATGTGTGCGTGTTCCCGTTATGCGTGCTCACTCCGAGGCTGTGTGGGTGGAGACAGAGGATATTCTCTCTGTTGAGGCTGTGCGCGAGGCTTTTGCCCAGGCTAAGGGCGTGGTGCTTATCGATGAGCCTACCCAGAAACGCTATCCTATGCCACTTTTTGCCGAGGGTAGCGACCCCGTATATGTTGGTCGCATCCGCAAGGATATAGCCAACGAGAAGGGTCTCACCTTCTGGTGCGTAGCCGACCAGATTCGCAAGGGTGCGGCGCTCAACGCTGTTCAGATACTTGAGCTTCTTGTTGAGAATAAATAAGGATATGGTTTTTTTGGTAACTATAGGCAAAAAAATATTTTGTTTAGGGGTTGCAATTGACTATATTTTTGCGTATCTTTGTTGCGCTAAAGGCGTAAATAACGAAATTATGCGGTTTTAGCGAAAAGTAAAAAGAATAAATTATTAATATTATTATAAACTTAAAACTACACAACTATGGAAATCCCATTTGCAGAAGCGTATCGAATTAAGATGGTTGAGCCTTTGAAGAAGAGCACACGCGCAGAGCGTGAGCAGTGGCTCAAGGAGGCACACTACAACCTCTTCGGCTTGAAGTCTGAGCAGGTTTACATCGACTGCTTGACTGACTCAGGTACAGGTGCTATGAGCGACCGTCAGTGGGCTGCTATGATGACTGGTGACGAGGCTTACGCTGGTTCAAAGTCATTCTTCCAGCTTAAGGATACTATCGGCGCTATCACTGGTTTCGAGTACGTTATCCCTACTCACCAGGGTCGTGCTGCTGAGAACGTATTGTTCTCACACCTCGTAAAGGCTGGTGACATCATCCCTGGCAACTCACACTTCGACACTACTAAGGGTCACATCGAGTTCCGTAAGGCTACAGCTTTGGACTGCACTATCGACGCAGCTAAGGATACTCAGCTCGAGATTCCTTTCAAGGGCGAGGTAGACTGCGCTAAGTTGGAGAAGGCTTTGGCTGAGAACGCTGAGAAGATTCCTTTCATCATCGTTACTGTAACTAACAACACAGCAGGTGGTCAGCCTGTATCAATGAAGAACCTTCGCGACGTTCGTGCTATCGCTGACAAGTATGGCAAGCGCGTTGTATTCGACTCAGCTCGTTTCGTTGAGAATGCTTACTTCATCAAGACTCGTGAGGAGGGCTACGCAGATAAGACTATCAAGGAGATTTGCAAGGAGATGTTCTCTTACGCTGACGGTATGACAATGTCATCAAAGAAGGACGGTCTTGTAAACATGGGTGGTTTCATCGCTACACGCCACGAGGATTGGTACGAGGGTGCTAAGCGTTTCTGCATCCCATTCGAGGGCTTCCTTACTTACGGTGGTATGAACGGTCGTGATATGGCTGCTTTGGCTGTAGGTTTGGACGAGAACACTGAGCTTGAGACTATCGAGACTCGTATCAAGCAGGTACAGTACCTTGCTGCTAAGCTTGAGAAGGCTTTGGCTGAGAACGCTGAGAAGA
>JAZRAW010000058.1:0-25300 GCA_045634765.1 Alistipes sp. | reverse complement strand
TCTGAATAGACATGATGCGAACACCATTACCAGAGCCATCGCCACCAGCAACACCACAAACGCCAATACCGTTGTTGTTTACCGCAGCGATAGTACCTGCTACGTGAGTACCGTGACCTGTGTCACCAACATACTCACCATCGGACCATTCTTCCTTATCCCATGAGATATTACCGGTGAGCTTCACCGCATTAAGACCGTGGATATCGTCAACATATCCATTACCATCATCGTCAACGCCATCAACACCGTTAGCCTCAGCCTGGTTAACCCACATATTAGCAGCCAAGTCGGGGTGATCATACTTAACACCCTCGTCAACAACAGCTACGATAATCTGGGGGTTACCTGTGGTGTAGTTCCAAGCGCCATAAGCACCAATATCCTCACCCTCCTTTGCACCGGGATAGATGCTCTGCTGACCCTTATTGTTGTAGTGCCACTGCAATGCGAGCATATCATCATTGAAGAACTCCTCGCCAGAGCGTGTCTGCGCTACCTCCTCGGGAGATACGGGCACAGCCTTAACGTCGGGACGCTCGATAATAGAGCAGTACTGCACGCGATTAACCGAGCTTATTGCAGCGAACTTCTGCGCTACCTTCTCCACGTCAGCCTCCTTGTCGAACTCAACAACAAACCAGCGGTGCATGCCCTGAGCGCGCTTAGCATCGCCATTGATGTTCATATTAAATACGGGCGCGATAGACTCTACGCCAAGCTCCGCTGCTACAGCATCGAGCTGAGCATTACCAGAACGAGTTGTGCTTACTGTCCAAGCATCTGCAGTCGCCTCATCGACATAGAGGATAAGCTCACCAGCAGCAGCACCCTCAGAAGAGTTGATAATCTTCGCGATAGGGTTCTTCTCAGCTGCCACACCCTCACCCTCCATAGCGGGGTCTTCAACGCACGATGCTGCAAAGATTGCAACCAATGCAAACAAAGAAAATTTAACCTTATTCATAGTTATTATTAAAAAAATTTAAGTTTTCGCAGTTCTTCTCGTTACAAAGGTAGTCAATATTTTGTTATTGCAAAACGATATAGCAATAAAGTGTTAGAAAAAGTGCTGACACCACATTAATTAGCAATGAGTAATGGTGCTGGTTGGGGCAAGAGAGACGGGAGGGACTGAAGTGACTAAAGAGACCAAAGTGACGGTAGAGACCAAAGGGACCTAAGGGACCAAAGAGATGTCGCGGACAATTGTTGATAGTATCTTCTCTCTCGTCCCTCTTTTTGTCTCTCTTTTTGTCCCTCTCGTCCCTCTCGTCCCTCTCGTCCCTATCATTCCTCTTTTCGTCTCACTCGTCTCTCTCGTCCCTCTTTTCGTCCGCTAAAACAAAAAAAGGGCGACCCGCCCCTTTCGGGACAGGTCGCCACAACTATTTAGACTTAACCCTCTAATTAGAGTGAAAGGTTAGCCTTTGCAAAGTTAAGATCTGACTTCTTGCCACAGTTCAAACGCATAGCTGAAGCCTCAGGAGCAGCAGCTGCAGTTGGAGTGTAATCAGCACGGAAGTACTTAGTCTCACCGTAGATAGTAGTGAAACCGAGGAATACATTGTAAGTAGTACCAGGAGTAAGACCTGTGTAAACTGCAAGAGCATAGCCATTCTCAATCATATCAGGAATGAAGTCTGAGAAGTCCTCAGCATTTGGCTGTGCAAGAGCCTCCTCGGGAGTTACCTCAGCAGGAACACCTACGCTAACAAAAGCCTTGATAGACTTGATCTCATTACCATTTGCCTGCATGTAGATACACATTGAAGAATCAGATGGGAAGCTAGCCTCGTATTCGGGGTTGCCAGTGATACCAACAACTGAATCAACTGCTACAGTGATCTCTACCTGTGGGAGCTCAGCGCTACCCAAACCTGGGAAGTAGAAAGCGTAAGCGATTGCATGAGAAGCCTGAGCCTCGCCACCTGCGTAAGGAACAGCAACAACAGTCTTCATACCTGCGCCCTCAGCGGGAACAATATACTCCTTAGTGTCAACGCTACCCTCATAGATAGTGTACTCCTCAGAACCAGCTACGATAGCCTCAACAATAGCTGTAGCGTCTGTGATGTTGCCATCAACAAGAGCGAACTTGAATGACTCTACATCAGAACCATAGTTGAAGTTAAGGATGGCAGAAGTTGTAATGTTGTCAGATGCAACCTTCATACCTGAGTACTCAACTACGATGTCGTAGTTTACGAACTCTGTACCTGGCAAGTAGAACTGCATATAACCATTTGCATTGCCCTTCTGTGTAAATGTACCGAGGAACTCACCACCAGCAACTACACCAAGCCATACAGAAGCCTGTGGGAACTTGATGATACCATCCTGCAATACGATAGGAGTAGAGTCGAGGACGTAACATACGATATCATCATAACCATTATCGGGCATACCAAGGTTGAAGAAGAACAACTGACCAGGACCTGCACCAAGATCAATAGCCTGACCAACGCGAACATTGTTTGGATCAGTGATATCGAACTCAAGGTAAGAGTCACCAGAAGCATTGCTTGCCAACCATGAAGGAACACCACCCCACATTGCACCAAGAGTTGCAGGAGCGAAAGCATTCTTAACACGAATACGGTTAGGATCCAAATCGTTCTGCTGGAACTCTACATAAGCACCAAGACCACGGAATGCATCTGCCTCAGCGAACAACTCGCAAAGGATCTCATCGAAGTAGATACCCTGACCCATTGATGTCCAAGGCTCGGGGAGAATAACTGTGAATGTAGCCTCAGAGGTAGCATAAGTAGAAGCCTCTGCCTCATCAAGCTTAACATACACATTGTAGGGCTCACCCATAACAAGCTGTGAACCATCGAATGAGAAAGTCAAAGTTGTCTTAGTCTCACCAGCTGCAAACTCAACGCTTGTAGGAGCAGAGAAGAAGTCAACAAGCTCACCAGCTGCATTCTTAACCTCATAACGCAATGAAACTGAGGCTGCATCATCAGCGCTGCTACGAGCAACATCAAGAACTACTGAGGTATCCTCTGCAGTAACCTCAAAGTTATTAACCTCTGGGAAGAACACACCCATGTTGGTGTCCTTTGGACCAGGGGTCCACTCCTCAGAGCACGAAGTAAATGTAACAACACCTACTGCGGCAAGGAGAAGATATAAAAATTTGAAATTCTTCATAATCATCTTTAATTTAAGTTGTTACACCTAATTACTTTAATTCACTATCCTCAACGGGTCTGAGTGACTCAGATGGATCGGGGTTGTTATTTGTGATACCCTCGTTACGCTCGAGCTCGCCCTGTGGGATACAGTAGTTCCACCATGGGAGACGACCATCAGAGTTGTGACGACCCTCTACGTAGTAGTTAGAGTCCTTGAAACCACAGTTAACACCCATGTTCAAGCGCTTCATATCGTACATAACGATACCCTCACCCCAGAACTCCAAAGCCTTCTGGTCGATGATCTCACGCAAGATATCAGACTGCTTAATAGCGTAGTTAAGATCGCGGTGATCACGAACGAACTTTTGGAGTTCGATCATAGCAGCGTCTGAACCCTCAAGGTGATATGTACACTCAATCAAGATGAAGTACATCTCCTCGTTACGCATCAAAGGAAGTGATACAGCACCACCAACAGTTGAGTCAGTCTGCGCACCGCTACCTGGACGGAACTTGAAGAATGTGTAAGGAGCCAACAAGTTGAATGAAGCCTCATCCAAAGCTGTGCTATTCTGGAACTCTGCATAAGTAGTCTCAGGACCCTTAATCAAAGCCTTACGGAAGTCAGTGTTAGACAAGTTATCGTAAACCTGCTTAGAAACACCAAGGCTGGTGTACTGACCATAACCATACAATGCCTCAGGAGCCAAGTGTGCTGAGTGCTGGTGCAAGTTAGAGTAGATAGTCTCTGAAGAGTAAACAGCAGACATAATCCATGCAGGAACTACAGTGTTGAAACCAGTAGTAGTGTTAGTCCACTGATCCTCAGTCATGATAGCACCACCAGAGAACTGGAGAGCCATCTGAGCGTGGTACTTAGCCTTCTCATAAGCAGCATTACCTGAAGGAAGCTCGCCATTCAAACCATCGTTTACGAAGTCCTCGCTACCCAACCACATGTAAGCACGAGCGTAAAGACCGTGGATGAAAGCCTCAGTAGGATAGAAAGGCTTCTCCTGAACATAACCCTCCAAGCAAACCAATGCATCCTCCAAGTCAGCAAAGATGAAGTTGAAGATCTCCTCACGAGTAGCACGATTGTTGTTCTTAGCAAGCTCCTCAGTAGTATCCTCAGTTACGATAGGTACTGTCAAGCCCTGAGCATCGATGCAACCCTGCTCGTAAGTAGCAGCGTTAATCTCAACCTCAGCATAGAGAGGATCGAACAAACGAGCGAGGTCGAGGTAAAGCATAGCACGGTAAGCCTTAGCAATACCACGATACTTAGCATAATCCTCGTTATCGCCTGCAAGGTCGATAACCTGGTTACAGCTACGGATAGTTGGGTAGTAACCCATCCATGTCATAGCAGACATAAGAGAGTTAGGAGCATAACCATAACCACGTGCACCAGTCATGAAACGGTTGTAGTTAGGGTTGTTACCCATCAACCAACCATTTGCTACAATGTTCTTGCACTCGAAATCGTGGTAAGCAGCCCAACCTGGATAACCATAGTCAGTGTGCTCGTAAGCACCTGCTGTAGAGGTCAAACCAGAGTGAATACCTGGCAACAAAGTCTCAAGTACCACAGACGCATCACCCGTCATAAGCTGGCTCTCAGTGATAGCCGACTCCTTAGGGAAGGTCTCGCGGATACAGCCGCTGAGTGCAACAACGGCACCGAGAGCAACAGCTGTAGTCGTAAATATCTTTGTAAATTTCATAGTCTTATACCTTATATATTAATTAGAATGTCAAGGTTACACCACCCGAAATTGTACGGATTGGAGAGTACTGACCAGTACCTGTACCACGAGGATCGAGACCCTTACGCTTTGACCAATACCATACGTTGTCGCATGCTACGTAAACTCGCAAGTTCTGGATGTGACCCTTCCACCACTTTGCTGGGAAGTTGTAACCAGCGTTGATGTTAGAGATGTTCAAGTAGTCAGAGCTAATCAAGAAGCGGCTTGATGTAGCAGTTGTGTACTTGTCACCGAACTGGAAACGAGGAATATCTGTGTTAGTATTATCAGGAGTCCAAGCATTCAACAAATCGCGGTGGTAGTTGTTACCAAGGCTCTCAGCAACTGGTGAAGACATGTAACCTGCGTATGAACCATCGTAGATTACGCCACCAAGCTGGTAGTCAAATGCGATTGAGAAGTCGAAACCGTAAGCATACAAAGATGTACCGAAACCACCGAATACCTTAGGCTGTGATGTACCCCAAAGTTTCTTTGAGCCGTTGTCACCAGTGATGTTGTTAGGATAGTCACCTACCTTGTTCCACTCACCCTGGCCCTTGAGCTCGTTGTCATTCTCATCGTACTTAGGAGTGTAGTCCCACCACTGTGCATCACCCTTGTCATTGAGACCAGCGTACTCTGGCAAGAAGTATGTACCAAGTGGAAGACCCTCAGCGATGAATGTAGAACCGTTTACGAAGCCCCAGTGACCGTCAACCTCCATCTCGCGGCTTGACTCTGGCAAGCTCAATACCTTATTCTGAACCCAAGTAAGGTTGAGGTTTGCAGACCAGTTAACGTTCTGACGACGTACGATGTCACCGTTCAAAACAACCTCGATACCTGTGTTAGACATATCACCGATGTTATCCCAGTAAGATGTATAACCAAGTGATGGAGTTACAGGAACTGTAAACAACATGTCAGATGTGAGTCGGTAGAAGAAGTCAACGCTACCAGTCAAGCGCTCGTTCCACAAACCAAACTCAGCACCAATGTTCAAGTTAGAGTTAGTCTCCCAAGTGATGTTGGGGTTACCCTTTGAACCGAACTGAATAGCGAAACCATCGTTACCGTCGTTACCTACTACATAGAGGTCAGTGTAACGGTACATACCGATAGCATCGTTACCCTGTGAACCGTAAGATGCCTTAATCTTCAATGTGCTGAATATAGGAGCATTGAACCAAGACTCACGGTTAATCATCCAAGCAGCACCTACAGACCAGAAGTTACCCCAACGGTGATCAGGGTGGAAGCGTGAAGATGCGTCACGACGATATGATGCAGATGCGAAGACACGACCATCGTACTCATACATAGCACGGAAGAAGTAACCCTCATTTACATACTCACCAAATGATGAAGCAGATGACTTACCATCGATGATTGAACCATTCAACTCGAGGTTGTCAGTAGAGAAGATCTTTGACTTGTTAGCGCTCAAAGAGTAAGAACGCAAGTTGTAAGTCTCGTGACCGAGCAACAAGTCGATGTGGTGCTCCTCATTTGCACCGAATGACTTAGAGTAAGTCAACAACTGCTGCAAGTTGTGGTTGTAAGAACGGCTGTGGTACTTAGAAAGGATACCACCTGATGGTGCGAACTGACCATAGTATGGGTTCTTCATTGATGTAGAACGAGTCTCATCGATAGTAACCGAACCATTCAAAGTAAGCTTAAGACCCTCAACGATGTTGAAATCAGCGAAACCGCTTACAGAGAATGCATTACCCTCTGAGTTAGACTCATCCAACCAGATGTTCTGCAATGGGTTAGACTGTGTACCAGAGAAGCGCTGCAAGCCCCAGATTGAACCATCACCAGAGTCGTAGATAGGCCACTTCTCATCGTACTCCTTACCGAAGTAACCATGACCAGCCTTGTTGTCCTCGTACATGATGTTACCCTCACCGTCACGAATGTAAACAGGGTAGATAGGAGCCTGATCGCCTACAGCTGCGAATACGTCACCTGTAGAACCGTCACCCTCGTTAGTAGATGAAGCACCGTTCCAGTTGAAGTTTGTGTAGCTCATGTTACCACCAATCTTCAACCACTTCTTTGCCTGGTAGTCAGCACGCAAACGTGCAGTGTAACGCTGCATGTTAGAACCGTCAGTGATACCAGTGTTGTTCAAATAACCGAATGAAGCGAAGAAGTTAGACTTCTCAGTAGCAGCAGCTACAGAGAGGTTATACTCCTGACGCAATGCGGGATCGTACAACTCATCGTACCAGTCATCAGCCTTAGCTGTGTACTCCTGGCCGTTGTAAGTGAACTTACGACCCATTGTTGCGTTGGGGTTCAACTTACCGTTTGAACCGATAAGAGTCTGACCCTCGGGAACATTGTAAACATTGTAACCAAGACCACCAACAGATGCAGGACCTGTAAGGTTAGCAGCAGCCAAGTTGTGAGCTGTTGCAGCATCCATACCGTCGAAAATGTACTTGTTCTTCAATGCTGTGTAGTGCATCTCGTAGTACTCACCGGGCTCGCGTGTGTAATCATACAACTGACGTGCAGCCATGTTAACACCCCACTTAGCGTCGAAGTTAACACGAGCATCACCAGCCTTAGCGCGCTTAGTAGTAACCATGATAACACCGTTAGCACCACGAGCACCATAAAGTGCGTTAGATGCAGCATCCTTCAAGACAGTCATTGTCTCGATATCAGCCATGTTAAGGTTGTTAAGGTCACCCTCATAAGGCACACCATCAACTACCCACAAAGGATCGTTACCTGCGTTGATAGAACCAATACCGCGGATACGGATAGATGGCTCTGAACCAAGTGAACCTGAACCCTGTGTTGTCTGAAGACCTGCTACCTTACCTGAAAGGGCATTAGCAACAGATGATGACTGAGTCTTCACGATGTCATCCGACTTGATAGTCGCAGCTGAACCTGTGAAGGCCTCCTTCTTTGCAGTACCGAACGCCTGTACGACAACCTCCTCGATCTGCTCTGAGTCAGGAACGAGAGCTACGTCTACAACCGTACGACCTGCAACAGCAACTGTCTGAGTCTGGTAGCCCAAGTAAGAGACAACCAGGTTAGCATCAGAAGATGCCGCAATCTCAAAATAACCGGCAAGATCAGTTGATGTGCCTCGGGTAGTACCCTCGACAACAACCGCTGCTCCGATAACTGGTGAACCAGTTTCATCGGTCACTGTACCGGTAACACGCTGACCTTGAGCAAATGCGCCGAAGCAGCCCAAGAGCAGAGTTGCAACCATTGATAGTACAACTTTTTTAACCATAAGCATTAGTTTTTAATAAAAAAAAATTTGTATAAAGTTATAAAGTTTTGTTTCTCTCCCCTACGCCTCAAGCATACCCCTCTTGTTGCCCATTCGGCGCAAAAGCTAACCGAGTAGGCACACTCTATGCGTAGAGTTAATGCACAAAGATAACCCATTTAATTTAAATTGCAAAGAATTCGCTCTTTTTTTTTCCGCTAAAATAGTATTTATTTATTACAAGATTATATATCCCTTGTGGTCAAAAATAACAATATTATTCTATTTTTCACAACAAACAACGCTAATTTATCAACAAAACGAACAATCTTAAATTTCTCAATAAATATTTATGCAATATGCACATTTTTTCATATTCCGAACACGGAGAAAAAATTTTGTGTGAAAAAATTAACAGCGCTATTGTGAATAGATTTTTTTTACTATATTTGCACTCGATTCTGCGCTGTGTATGCGCAGCCTAATTTTCTAACATGAGACATAAATAGTCTCCCTAAATCCTTAACTATGAAGCGATTGCTTTTAACGGTCGCACTGCTTTTTGTCGTGGCAGTGGCGAGCGCACAGGTTACCACCTCATCATTGCGTGGCGTAGTAACAGACAACGACAACAACCCTATCGTAGGCGCAGCAGTAGTTGCGCGACACGAACCCTCTGGCTCAACTTACGGCGTATGTACAAACGCCGATGGCCACTACGCTATAAATGGTATGCGCGTGGGCGGACCATACACTATCGAATTTAGTTATCTCGGATACAAAACGCAGCAACACACCGTGGCAGAGATGCATGTCGGTGAGACCATGTATCTCGATGCTAAACTCAAGGAGGACACTGAACTCATCACTGAGATTTTGGTTGTGCATACCAAGCACGATGCACGCAGCGAGAATTTCAACGATTTGGAGATGGCTACCATCCCCACTATCGACCGCTCGATTTACGACCTCACAAAGCTTATGTCCTCGGCAGTAAGTCCCGCCTCGGGAGGTATTGTCCTTGGTGGCCAAAGCACACGCTACAACGCCTTTACCATCGACGGCACATCCTCAGCAGACATCTACGGCCTCGGCACTACGGGCATGACGGGCTCGCTCACAAGTGCCAACCCTATTCCCATTGACGCCATCCGCGAGGTTGAGATTTCGACATATACCGTTGACTTGCGCGAGAGTGGCTTTACGGGCGGTAGCATCAACGCCGTGACACGCTCGGGCAACAACGAGTTCAGCGGCTCGGCTTATACCTACTTCAACAACGAATCCTTCTGGGGCACAACACCTGGTAAGGATGTCGCAAACCGCACAAAACTCTCGGAGCAGATTACAAATATCTATGGTGTAACTCTCGGAGGCCCAATCATTAAGGACAAACTACACTTCTTCGTGGCTGGCGAGTTCAATCGTGGTCTTACTCCCTCATCGAACTATCCAGGTAGCGGCGTATCAGCCCTCACGCTTGATGAGGCGCACCAGATTTCAGAGCGATACAAGGAGCTTACGGGATACGACGGCGGCGGCTATGGTGAGAATAGAATTCTCGAAATCACAGGCTCGGCCGTTGCGCGCCTCGACTGGAACATCAACATGTGGAACCACCTTTCGTTGCGCTACAATATGCTCCATGCCGATGCCGATGCGGGCTCTAACACAGCGCAGTCGTTCTACTTCACAGGCTCGGAGTACACCAATATCAACCGCACACACTCGGTAGTTGCGGAGCTTAACACATCGACAGATTGGGGCGGAAATTCTCTGCGCATTGGCTACACTCGCTTGGAGGATGGCCGCCTCACACCTGAGAGCCTACCCGCGGTGATTATCAATGGCTTAGGCGAGAAGGGCAACGGCACTGCAACCATCGGCACAAGCCCCTACTCGGGTCGCAATATGCTCAAGCAGGATGTCTTCATCTTTGGCGATGATGTGACGCTCAGCCTCGGCAAGCACCTGTTCACATTTGGCACCTCGAACGAGGTATATCGCGCCGACAACCTATACCTCGCAAACGCACGCGGTACATATACATACGCTTCGCTCGAGGACTTCCTTGCGGACAACGCTACGCAGTATGCCTACGGATACTTCGCAAGCGGCGAGAAGAACCCTCCGATGACCATGGGACAGTTCGCACTCTATGCGCAGGATGAGTACAAAATCACACGCGACCTCACGCTGACATACGGCCTACGTGCCGACATCCCCGTGATGTTCGACACCCCCGTGGCGAACGAGGCATTCAACAGCGGCTACTTCGCAAAGCACGGCACAATGACGGGCGATATTCCTCGCGCGCAGATACTTATATCTCCTCGCGTGGGCATCGAGTGGTTTAACGACGATGGTACTTGGAATGTGCACGGTAGCGCAGGTATCTACACAGGCCGCATACCATTCGTATGGCTCTCTAACTGCTATCAGAACACAGGTCTTCGCTCTGTAGGCGTGACCGTTACTAACCCCGCTGAGACCCCCGATTTCAGCCTCAACCCCGAGAGTGTGGGCATAGCAAGCAACCCCTCTATCGACCTCGTTGACAGCAACTTCCGCTATCCCCAGGTCTTTCGCGTTGCTGCTGGCGCAACATACAACTACAGTGGTCTAAAGCTGTCGTTAGATGCCGACTACACAAAGGGACTAAACAACATCTTTGTTGAGAATCTCGTGGCGGAGGATAATGGCAAGCGCCTCTATGTGGGTGGCGAGGGAAGTCGCTCATCAGCAACATATTACGATGCAGTAACCAAGGACTACGCAGCGGTATATCGCTTGAGCAATACGCAGCGCGGTTACTCATGGTCGGTAACAGCACGCGCCGAGTACGATTTTGCCTACCCTCTTGCTGGCCTTCGTGTAGCTGCTGCATATACCTTCTCGCAGTCGAAGAGCACCAACGACGGCGTTTCGGCACAGGCATCCTCTAACTGGGGTCGCAACTACGCCGTGGATAGCAACGCCCCCGAGTTGAGCAACTCGCTCTACGAGTTCCCCCACAAGGTGGTGGCGACAATCTCGTACAACAAGCGATATGGTCTCTTCGGCACCAATGTAATGTTGCTTTATAACGGCTACTCGGGCGAGCACTACTCGCTCACATACGCCAAGGGCAAGGTCGATGTAAATGGCGATAGCTATCGCGGTAACTCACTGATTTACATCCCCACCGAAGATGAGATGAGTACAATGCTTTGGGCAGATGATACATCAGCCGCAGCATTTAACGACTACATCAAGGCAGACAAATATCTTCAATCTAATCGTGGTAAGTTTGCCGAGCGCAACTCACACTCATTGCCCTTTGTACACCGCCTCGACCTCCATATTGCGCAGTCGTTCTACTTTAAGAAGAGTAGCACAATAAGCAACCGCGACCAGCGCGTGGAGCTCACGCTCGATGTTATAAACCTCAGCAACCTTATCTGCCGCTCATGGGGTATGTCATACCGCGTATCGAACTGGGCACTCTCGCCCGTGACCGTGACAGAGCTTCGCGAGGTGAAGGGTGGCTACCGCCCCGTATATAAGTTTAATGGTGCGAACTACACCGTGAACGACCTCGCCTCACGCTGGCATATGCAGCTCGGTATCAGAGTGGTATTCTAAGAGTTATGAAGACAAAGGTTATCATATTCGACTTCGACGGCACGCTCTGCGACACACGCAGCAACATCATCATCGCGTTTCGCGCTACGATGGAGCACCTCGGCCTCGAGATGCGTGACGAGGAGACCTGTGGCGCAACAATAGGCCTTACACTGCGCGACGGCTTCAAGAGCATGTATCCAGAGTTTGACGATGCAAAAATTGACACCTGCGTGGATACCTACCGCCAGATATTTTCTGAGCGCCGCAAGGAGCTTATGCCCGACCTATTCCCAGGCGTAAAGGAGACACTCGCGGAGTTGCACAAGCGCGGATATAGGATGACCATCGCGACATCGCGCCTCACGGACTCGCTAATGCTCTTTATGCGCCACCACAGCATAGATACCTATTTTGAATATACCGTTGGCGCTGACAGCGTGGAGAATCACAAGCCACACCCCGAGCCAGTATTAAAGACACTCGAAAGGCTGTGTATAAAACCAACAGAGGCTATTGTTGTGGGTGATATGCCAGTAGACATCGCCATGGCGCACAATGCCAACGTGAGGGCCATCGGCGTATCCTATGGCAATGCCACACACGAGGAGCTAAGAGAGGCGGGGGCTGATGTTATAATTGACGATATCACCAAGCTATTGGCGATTCCCCTATAACCAAATAAAGAGGGCTGCCCAACGAAACTAAGCACGTTGGACAGCCCATTTATCTATAACGCAGTGTTACACCTCAGCGTTAGTATAAATCTCTACACCACTGTCGGTCTCCACGGCAATCTCGAAATTCCCCACGGGAACATCTACCCTAACGACACTCTCCGTGAAGATATATCGTACCACACTGCCCGTCTCAAGCGAGGTAACCTCAATCACAGCGCACTCAACATCTGGCGACAGAGTAATCGCAACACTGCCATCTGCAGACTGATATATATCTGCGACACGCGGACGAGGTAGTTTAGATGTTGGCACTATAGGGCGCCTCTTAAGCGGTACAGTTGGCTTAGTTGGGCGCACATCAGGATTAGGGCCAATTGAGCCTACATCCATACCACTCTCGCAGGCTACCGCACCAAGTGCGACAACCGCAAATAACACATATTTAATTATCTTTTTCATATACTACTTCATTACACTATACGTCTCCACTACGCCATCCACCTCTACAACAATATCGAATGCCGACTCGGGGATGTCATTTAGTACAAACACATCGCTATCTACCATATAAATAGATGCTGCAGCACCTTCATGCTCAACGACAGTTATAGTTGCTACGCCAACATCTTCGCCCAACGTAACAACCATACCACCCTCAGCATTCATGCTCACACCCACACAACGTGGTCGAGGCAGCTTTGTCGATGGCACAATAGGTCGCTTCTTAAGCGGGACGGTGGGCTTTAAGCCAGGCGTAACATCTCCTTCACCTGGTGGTCGTTGGTTTGGGCCCAAAACCGCTTCATCTAACGAGCACCCCACCATTACCAAGACCGCAACACCACATGCTATATATCTAAATATTTTCATATCTGACCTACTTATCTGAAAGCAACGAGATAAGCTGCATACACTCAGCCGACTCCACGCTCTTTAGTTTGCTTTTAATATTATACTTTATTTTTGACACCGCCACAGGGTCGCTATCTATGAATAGTGCGATTGCACGGTTTGAGAAGCCCGCAAACGAGTACAACGCAACACGATAGTCTCGCTCACTAATGCGCGGCAGAGCAATCTTAAGCCTCTGCATGGCATTATCACGATAGTTATCCACCATGGCGCTCAACTCATCAATACGCGACGAGTCACCTTTTATTGACTCTATAGTCTCCAGCACCTTGTTGAATACCAAGCTCTTGTGTCGCGACGAGCCGCTGTGGTCGTAATAGATATCACATAGTTCATTGAGTTCGCTAAAGCGATCGCGGTATAGTGCCGATATTGACGAAGCCATATCGCGAGGTATACGCTCTATATCTGTACGCAAGCTCTCAATGGTCTCTATGTAGCTCGCTATCTCGCTATCCTTGCGGCGAATTCTGTAGCGGGCGTAGAGACTTAAACCCACCACAACAAACACCACAGCCACGCCCACAGCTATATATATGGTGATATTACGCTCACGCATAAGCACCCTCTCGCGAATCTCAGCATTTAGGTCGGCACGCAACATATCCACCTGCAGATTGAGCACCGGTTGCTCCAACACAGCCACAAGGAGTTCATCCTGCGCCTGCTTACTCTGCTCCTGCCAGTAGAGGGCATTTTGGGCATCTCCCACGTTGCGATATATTATGTAGCGCGCATACTCCACATCTGCCCACTCCAAGTCCTCCTCAATGCCCTCAGCCTCTTCGACAAGTGCTAACGCCTCGTTTAGCTCGCCATCGTGCGCAAGCAGCATAGCCTTAGCACACATATAGTGTGGCTCACCATAGAGCATAACGTCCTCATTTTCGAGGAGTTCGACATACTTTCTACACATATCATAATCGTCGATGTAGATAGAGAGGTCGAGTAACTCATGTGCGATGGCACAAACGAACCTGTAGTTCTGCGTAGCCTCAGCATACTCAAGCACACCCTCCAGCACCTCCTTTGCCTCATCAAACCTACGCAGCTGAATGAGCGTACCACCTATGTCATAATTTAGGAACTCCACATGCTCCATAAGTCCTAACTCGGCATAGCACTCGCAAGCCTCGAGATATGAGTCATAGGCATTTGCATAGAGACATCCCTCGCTGTAGATATCTCCTTTGAGTCGCTGCACAGAGCCATTTAATTTGGTGTTCGCCACAATATCCAACGACTTGTCAGCCTCCACCAATGCCACCATTGCCTCTGCGAGTGCTCCACCATTATACGACACCTGTGCGTGCTGAAACATTGCGCGCGCACGCTCCTCATGGTTATCGTTCTCCAAATAGTAGCGCATCATGGGGCGTGTGAGCGTATCGCGATCAACATCTATATAATTATAGTAGTATGCTTCGCTATAGACTAAGGCATATCGCGCCCTATCCTCATCTGTTCGCAAATCCTCGGCATCCACCCTCTCGATGACACGCAATGCCTTTTCGGGATTTTTCTCGACGAGACTCTCTGCGCGCTCTATGCTCTGCAACGCCTCGCGGCTCGAGCAACCCACCATCAATATCGCGACAAGGGCCATCCACAAATATGTAATGCTACAATGCTTCACTCCTCTACTCATAACTTAAACTCTACAAAAGTAATAAAAAATAGGCAAAGCCCCAAAACCTGGCATGGGCAGTTATCGCCCTATTTCACCTATGCAAATTTACTACGACACATAGAATTCACCAAATTTTTGGGGACTAATTTTTTCCGCGAGCGCACAAAAACAGCGTTGATTTTCAACAAGTTACAAACTTTATTTTTACAAGTTTTTCATAGTGTTGAAAATCAACGAGTTACGAGTGTGGCAATGCACAATTTAATTTAACACTGATATTCAGCGAGTTAGGAGAGTTGGTCGCGGGAATTGATAATAATTTGGAGACCGAGAAACCAAGAGACCAAGAGAAGATAGCATCAGCCATTGTCCGCGACTTCACCCTGGTCTCTTTAGTCTCGCGGTCTCATGGTCTCAAAAAAAAGACACCACAACACCCTCAGCGATTAAAAAAAAATCGCACCCAAATTAGAATTATTTAATTTTTTACAGATAATTTCAAAAAAATTTTATTATCTTTGTATTGCAAAACTAATAATCTATGTACTGACATGACATCATTAGCGAAGTATTTCAATTTAGATGCCGAGGCAAACCTCAAGGGTATCAACCACAAGAACAACATCATAAAGCGAAATATCATCGCCTATATGGCCCTTAATGGCGAGTCTACACTCTCTGAGCTCACGCGCGAGTTACATATAAGTGTGCCCACGATGACTAAGCTTGTACAGGAGCTTGTTGACGACAGCATCGTTATAGATCTTGGCAAGGTGGAGACCCCGGGCGGTCGCCGTCCCAATGTCTTTGGCTTGGCTAATTCAGCCATCTACTTTGCGGGCATCAACGTTGCGCGCGACCATATGGCATATGTCATTACCGACCTTCAAAATAACATCATTCTTGAGCATACGGACAACAGTTTCGAGCTTGTTGACCGTCCCCAGTGTTTGGAGCGCATATGTCAGAACATAGAGAACTTTATTGCGACATCGAGTGTTGACCGCGAGAAGATTTTGGGTGTTGGCGTCTCTATCGTGGGTCGTGTAAACCCCGAGACAGGTCGCTCATATAAGTATTTCACATCGAGCGAGGAGTCACTCACTGATATTATATCTTCGCGCATAGGCATACGCGTGATGCTTGAGAACGACACTCGCGCAAGATGCTATGCCGAGTACACAACAGGCAAGGCCAAGAACGAGAGCAATGTCCTCTACTTGCACATGGGTCGTGGCGTTGCCATCGGCATCGTCATCGACGGCAAGCTCTACTATGGCAAGAATGGTTTTGCGGGCGAGTTCGGACACATCCCCTTCTTCGATAATGAGATTATCTGCGCCTGTGGCAAGAAGGGCTGCCTCGAGACAGAGGTTTCGGGTATCGCATTGGAAAACAAGATTGTAGACCTCATCGAGCGCGGTGTGAACACCCACCTCAGAGAGATGTACGATCGTGGCGAGAGCATACATATCAACGACATCATTGCTGCGGCGCGCAACGACGACAACCTCGCCATCGAGCTTATCGAGGAGGCTGGCGAGAAGGTTGGCAAGGCCGTGGCATTCCTCATCAACACATTCAACCCCGAGACCGTAATTGTTGGTGGCAACCTCGCCATGGCGGGTGAATACCTTATGTTGCCACTCAAGTCCTCTACCAATAAGTACTCACTCAACCTTGTTTATAAGGATACGAAGTTCCGCGTCTCAAAGATGAGCGATGGTGCAAATGCTTGGGGCGTGGCTATGCTTATCCGCAACAAGGTCATCGGCTTGTAGCATGACGCTCAGCACGCCACATCCTAAGTGTCGTCTTCGCGCTTTGGAGCCTCACGACATTGACTCGCTCTACATTTGGGAGAATAACCCCGATGTGTGGCGCGTTAGTGGCACCACTGCGCCCCTATCCTATCAACGTATCGCGCAGTTTGTCGAGGAGCAATGCTACGACCTATACGCCACACGACAGATGCGCTTAATCATTGAGGGTGAGGGCATTGCCGTTGGTACTCTCGACATCGTGGATTTCGACCCCCAGCACCTACGCTTCGGCATTGGCATACTCATCTACCCCACCGATGCCCGCGGCAAGGGTTATGCCCGCGCCGCCATTGAGGCAATCATTGGTTATGCCCGCGAGACACTTGCACTACGACAGATTTGGGCGAGTGTTGCTGCGGACAACGATGCGAGCATCGCTCTATTCGAGGGTTGTGGCTTCGAGTTGTGCGGCGTCCGCAAGTCATGGCTACGCCGCAATGATGGCTATACTGACCAATTAGAGTATCAATTTCTCCTATAACCTGCCACATATCTTGCTTTGCGCCCTACATATTCATGTGCAAAAATCGCCCATATGTTTTGGAGAATAGGATTTTTGTACTATATTTGCATTGAATAACCCCATTTAGAAACGTGCCATCAAATATTTACCCGGGCATAAACCATTTTTATGCACAACCGACGGCTGAATGGGGGGGGTAATTCGCTCATTCCCAAGCAATTACATACCCATGTTTTGAAAAACATATTATTTCCCCCTAAGTTTTATGCATCGCGTATGCATTTAGGGGATACTGTGTTTTTTCGTAAGAGGAGGACACTTCTTGCGATTGGGTTGCTAATTTTTGTTGATGAACAAACATATTTTTTTACAAACAATTTTTTAATTTTTAACGCTTATGAAAGCTAGATTTTTTGCTTTGGCTGCATTGGTGCTTGGTTTGGCATCATGTCAGCAGGAGTTCAACGGCGTTACCCCCGTGGGTGGCGAGGTTGATTTCCAGCTTCAGGTCGATGCTCGCGAGCTTGCAACACGTGCAGGTGAGAATGGCGCAGCTGACGACCAGAACTCAAAGAATAGCGCCTTCGGTGCTATTGACTACTACCAGGGTACTGACTGGAGCCAGGTAGACCTCCGTTACTCTTTGGAGGTGTACGATGAGGATGCATTGGACGCTGCTCCTGTTAAGGACCGTCAGGTTGTTATCGTTGACAAGTACCAGCCCGTGACATTCGACCTTCGTCTTGTACCTAACCGCGACTACCGTTTCGTAGTATTTGCTGACTTCGTACCCCAGGGCGCACAGCTTACTGAGAATGATGAGGCTCTTGTTGACTACCAGGCTGACCTCGGTTTGCACCACGATATCGATGGCACATTGCAGTACATCACCATCAAGGAAGATGCTATCAACGATGAGTCTACTGATGCTTACTTCTGCTCAAAGAAAATCCGCGTAGAGAACTCTAAGGGTGAGTCTATCGTTTTGAAGCGTCCATACGGTAAGGTTCGCGTTATCGCTACTGACCTTGCAGAGCTTAACCTCAATGTAGATCCTACATCTGTTGAGGTTACTTACGATGCATACCACCCCAACAAATTCAACGCTGTAATGGGCGAGATTGACGGTGACTATGTTAAGGAAACATACACTTACAACTATGCAGAGATCTCAAAGGAGAGCCTTGCTAACCACTACTACACAGTTGGTTACGATGCTATGACTATTGAGACTGAGAACAACGTGGTACGTCACTCTCACATGACTCTCTTCACTGATTATATCCTTGCTAAGGATCAGCAGACTGCTATCCACTTCACAATGACTGTTAAGGATGGCGAGGAGACTATCAAGACTACTGATTTCAACACTGATATCCCAGTAGAGCGTAACCACTTGACTACTATCATTGGTAACGTCCTCACTACTGCTACTGAGATTAACGTAACTATCGACGATAACTTCGAGGGTTACCACAACATCGAGATGGTATACGTTAGCTCATTCCGCGAGTTGTACGAGGCTGTTAACAACTACAAGCAGGGTCAGATTATCAACTTCGAGGCAGACATCGTAGATGACGATGCTGAGAGAGATATCGTTATCCTTCAGAAGGAGGGTATCAATGTAGTTATCAACGGTGACGGTTACAAGTTCGATGGTACCATCACTATCAACGGTGATGCTCCTTATGATGGTGCAGAGTCTGTTCTTCTCCAGAACATCCACTTCTACAGCGAGCGCAGCGATATAAACTTCATTGATGCTCCTACAAAGATTAACGGTCGCTACAACTACTCACACAACATCACTGTTGACGGTTGTACATTCGAGGCTAAGACATACAATGAGTCTGTAGTTGGTATTAAGCTTCTTACAACTTACAACGCTGTAGTTAAAAACTCTTCTGCAAAGAACATTCACACTCTTGCTCAGTTCCAGAGCGTAGACAATGAGACTGTTATTGAGAACGTAAAGGTTGAGGACTGTAAGAATGGTATCTCTTTGGGTAACATGGCAATGGCTACTATCAAGGGCGCTAATATCTCTGCTAAGGGTTACGGTATCCGTCTTGATGGCGAGAAGTCACGCACTGTTGCTGCTACTATCGAGAATGCTACAATCTCTGCTTACATCCCCGTTAACATCCGCAAGATGAACGACGCTGCTTGCAACGTAGATGTTGAGTTCATTGGCGAGAACAACGTTTTGAAGGGTACTTCTGACTACGAGATCGCATTCTGCTCTAACGAGTATGAGGAGGGTGTTGATCCACAGAACCCAGTAGGTACATTCCGTTTGCAGAACGCTGAGGAGGCACGCGCTTACTATGGCGACATCACTACATTCTCTGCATTCGACGCTGCTATCAACAGCACAAACAATCCCGAGGTTGTGGTTGAGAACGACATCACTAAGGTAGGTCTTGGTGTTGAGGTTGAGCGCGATGTAATTATTGACTTCGACAACAAGGTATTCAACGCAGGTTCTGATGCAAACTCATATTGGTATGCTCTTGAGATTTATGGCGATTACGATGTAAACATCCAGAACGCTAACTTCACTCGCGCTGGTATCTATGCAGGCGAGAACGCTAACGTTGTATTTGAGAATGGTACAATCAACCACAAGCCAGAGCGTACATCACGCTACATCTTCTGCGCAAAAAGCGGTGCAACTATCACTGTTAAGGATGGTACATTCACAAATGACCGTGCTCGCAACTCATTCTTCTGGGCAGATGCTGCAACTATCGTTGTAGAGGGTGGTAACTTCGATGGCGTAGCTTCAAACAACAAGGTTGTTACATCAAACGGCGGTCAGGTTATCATCAAGGGTGGTACCTTCAACTTCGATCCTACTGCATGGGTGGCAGAGGATTACAAGGTAACTAAGGTTGCGAACAACAAGTGGGAGGTAGCTCTTGACACTGTTGCTGCTGAGGATATTGCTGACGCTCTTGCAAACGCAGCTGATGAGACAATCTACCTCGCTGAGGGTGTAAACTACGGTACAGTTACTGCAGGTGAGTTGAAGAACGTTACAATCGTAGGTGGTGAGGATTCAGTTTTGAACTTCGTTACTGACGCAAACTCAAAGCTTGAGAACGTGACTCTTAAGAGCGTTAACTTCGTATATGATGGCTCAAACGCTAACAGCGGTATCGTAATCAACGCTGAGGCTCAGATAGAGAACCTCGTTGTTGAGGGTTGCTCATTCGTTGGTACAGGTGCAAAGGCTGGTCGTGGTATCTATGGTCAGAACACAGCTGCTACAATCACTTTGAAGAACTGCTCATTCAAGGATTTGGGCTACCCAGTATACACTATGTCAGCAGGTGGTTATGCATCACTCGTTGTTGAGGGCTGTACATTCGAGGGTATCAAGTCTTGGGCTATCATGCCTCAGTACAACGACTACGCTGGTGACTTGACTGTAACTGGCAACCAGTTTATTAACTGCGTTGGCGGTCTTGTTAAGGCTGGCAAGTTTACTGCAGGTCACACATTTACATTCACTAACAATGTAGTGACTAACTCTGCAGAGCACCCTGCAAAGAACTGGTTCACAATCGACACAACAGCAGCTGCAAAGGTTGTTGAGAACAATACAAAGGATGGTCAGGCATGGACACCTGCAGAGGCAGAGGGTCTAAAGTAATCAACTGAACATCTACAATCAATACCAAAGCAGCACTCTTCGGGGTGCTGCTTTCTTTTTGCTTCGGGGGATAATAATTATGGAAGGAGGTAAGGGATGATAGGCGATTTAAGGTGATTTAAGGAGTTTAAGGAATATAAGGAGTATAAGGAGTATAAGGAAGTTAAGGAGATTAAAGAGAGACCTTAAGCACTATCCCCAACCTCACTAAACTCACTAAACCACACTAAACCACACTAAACTCACTAAACTCACTAAACTCCTTGCCCCCTACGCATCCTCGCACGCCATTGCGCGACTAATACAATACTCCGTCAATGCGAGGCTGATACAATACACCGTCATTGCGAGGGTGATGCTACACACCGTCATTGCGAGGAGGGCTTCTCCCGACGTGGCAATCTCCTCGCTGTACCTTGTCATCCTGAGCGAAAGCGAAGGATCTACGGGATAGCACTGCAGTCTAACGTTAGTACTCTCCGAGAGATTCTTCACTTCGTTCAGAATGACATAGTGGGTGTTCAGAATGACATAGTGGGTGTTCAGAATGACATAGTGGGTGTTCAGAATGACATAGTGAGTGTTCGGAATGACGCAGAGTATAGTGCCAACATTGTCAACGCTATTACTAATTCCTAATTCCTCATTACTAATTGGTTAAGGGGCTTCCCACACCATAAAAGACAAGCCATCATCAGCGACTGACAAGTAAGTAAAACTACTACTTTACATAGGATAATTGTGCATATATGCAAAATTTTACTACCTTTGCCCCAAATGAACAGAAGATTACGTTAAACACTAATGCTTAAAAATATGAAGCACGCATACGTTTTTCCAGGCCAGGGTTCACAGGCCGTAGGTATGGGCAAGGATATTTACGACAATGTGCCCGAAGCAAAGGAGCTCTTCGAGAAGGCTAACGAGATTCTCGGATTCCGTATTACAGATATAATGTTCGCAGGCACTCCCGAGGAGTTGAAGCAGACAAAGGTTACGCAGCCCGCAGTATTCCTCCACTCGGTAATCCTCGCAAAGGCCCTCGGCGCAAAACCCGACGCCGTGGCAGGTCACTCACTCGGCGAGTTCTCAGCACTGGTTGTTGCAGGTGCTCTCTCATTCGAGGATGGCTTGAAGCTCGTATCTAAGCGCGCAATGGCCATGCAGAAGTGCTGCGAGCAGCAGCCTGGTGGCATGGCAGCAGTATTGGGCTTGGATGACAAGACCATAGAGGATGTATGTGCTGCCGTAGAGGGCACAGTCGTTGCTGCAAACTACAACTGCCCAGGTCAGCTCGTTATCTCGGGTGCCGACGCAGCAGTAGACGAGGCATGCGCAAAGCTCAAGGAGGCGGGCGCACGCCGCGCATTGCGTCTCCCCGTAGGTGGCGCATTCCACTCTCCACTCATGGAGCCCGCACGCCAGGAGCTCGAGGCAGCAATAGCTGAGGCTCAGTTCATGACTCCCACATGCCCCGTATATCAGAACGTAGATGCTCAGCCATACACCGATGCTGAGACAATCAAGAAGAACCTTATCGCACAGCTCACAGCCCCCGTACGCTGGACACAGATTGCGGAGAATATGATTGCCGATGGCGTAACAGAGTTCACCGAGGTAGGTCCAGGAAATGTGCTCCAGGGTCTTGTATCGAAGGTGAGCCGAGAGGTTGCAGTAGAGTCAAAATCTACACTATAAAATATAAATAAAGAGATAAAATAGGGTGTCAACTATTGTTTGGCACCCTATTTGTCATTATCCGTTTATGGACAAAATTTAAAAATTCACGCTAACATTTATACACAAAAGGTTTGCAGATTGGCATATTTTTTCTATCTTTGTACCGAATTGAGGGTGTAGTATACCCAAAAAACAGGGTCAAAAATAGAAGATTTGACTCCGCATGGTAGTTACATATAGTGGCAACTACCTTAGTGTCACATGTTTAGACACAGTAACACACAATTTAGGAACAAGCAATTAAAGTCATCAACGATGATTGGAACAAAGAAAATAACAACGCTCATTGCGACTCTACTGGTTGCTATGGTCATTCCATTCGTTGCCTCTGCTCAGCAGGACAGCGTGGCGGCATCATGGCAAGTCGATAATCGCTTTGGTGTGGGCGTTGATTTCCGCGTTAACTCTACAGTCATCGACGAGAACTATCACAACAACGCAACATTCTTCGACCGCGTAGACTTGTTGATGACAACATTGGAGAACAACCCCGAAATCGAAATCGTGTCGATAGAGATCGTTGGTACTGCATCACCTGAGGGTCCTGCAGAGCTCAACAACCGCTTGAGTAACGCACGTATGAAGTCGCTCGAGAACTACCTACGCAAACATATCGACCTTCCCGATAGCATCATCCACAACGACCACTATATCGCTTGGCCACACCTCGGTCAGCTTATTGAGAGTGATCCAAACCCCATCGCACACAAAGAGGAGGTACTTGAAATTATCAAGCACAACGACCTCGTGGGATATGACGCTATGGGTCGTAAGCAGGATGGTCGTATCAACGAGATACAGGCAATCGATGGCGGTGCAACATGGCGCATACTCATCAACCGTTACTTCGTAGAGATGCGTAACGCGTGGTTTATCGTGGTTACAGTGCGCCACATCGAGCCCGAACCAGAGCCAATTCCTGAGCCCGAGCCCGAACCAATACCCGAGCCCGAGCCTGAGCCTGAACCAGAACCTGCTCCCGAGCCCGAACCAGAACCAGAGCCAGAGCCTCGCGTACCATTAATGAATATTAAGATTAACGCATTGGAGGCGGCAACACTCCTCTCAAACATCGGTATGGAGTTCCGCATCACACCACGTTTGTCATTTGATGTAATGGGTCACTATTCACCATATGACTACTTCAACGAGGCGCGCAAGGTTCGTATCTTCGCTATTCAGCCCGAGGTACGCTATTGGTTTGGCGAGTCACTCGTGAAGGGTCACTTTGTGGGTGTACACGTGCCAGTGTCAGGATTCAACGTTCAGCTTAACGATGACTACCGCTACCAGGATCCTAACCGCGCACTATGGGGTGTGGGCGTAAGCTACGGCTACGCTATGCCTCTCGGCAAGAAGCAGAAGTGGGGCGTGGAGTTCACAATCGGTGTGGGCTACATGAACATAGTATATGACGTATACGAGGGCGTACACAACGGTAAGCTATTGCGTACCGAGTCGCAGCACTATTTCGGTCCTACACGCTTGGGCATCGACTTCTCGTATCGCTTCGACATGAAAAAGAATAAAAAGCAGAGCAAACAATAGGTGAATAATGATTCGTCGTGTTAAACATATGATATTGATGTTATTGTCGCTATTTGCGTTAGCAAGTTGCGACAAGACCATCCACGAATATCCCGGTGAGTCAAACATCCAAATCACCGTAAGATGCTCCATCGACACCTCGCACCCCGAGCACTTCGTAACAGTGGAGTGCGACGCCGAGAATGGTACATCATACGTTGTGCGCTCACAGAGCATCGAGCCTCAGGGTACGCGATTCACTGAGCCCGTATGCCACAGATATGTTGTCGACCTATACCGTGAGACCGCATCACACTCAATATTCGTAGAGCGTAAGGTTGTATTTGCCGAGGTGGGCGCAGAAAACCCACAGGCAGAGGTGACATTTGACGTATCTGCGACAAAGTACAAGGTGCTTGTATGGTGTGACTACGTGCAGGATGACATGCGCGAGGCATGGTACTACGTTACCGACGACCTTACAAAGATCCTATATGCCGATATAGAGGTCACCGACAACAACGATAAGGACGTATTCACCAATATGCTCAACGTAGACCTCACAGAGTATTACTATGCTGAGGGTCAATACCACCTATACTATGACCTCGATCTTGAGCGTCCTAAGGGTAGATTCAAGTGTATAACAACAGATATGGAGGACTACCTCAAGAATGAAAGTGCATCTGTTGAAGATATCACAGCCGTAGTAACATATGTGCAGTATGTATCAGCGGGTTACAACGTCGAGGAGCAGAAGCCTAACTACTTCGAGCCTACACGAACTTTCATAAGCAAGGCTCGCGTGGATGAGGATGGTAAGCTTGAGTTATGCTACGACTACGTCTTTGTGAACGGTAAGCAGACAAACGTAAAGATTAACTTCACATTCTTCCGCGGTGACGTAACAATTACCGATAGCGGAGAGATGATAGGCGATAAGATTAGTAACTGGTCAGGTGTTGTAGTGCCCCTTAAGCGAAACATGGAGACCGTAATCGAGGGTCGTATGCTTACAGCGTCGTTCGGTACTGGTGGTGTGGGTATCAACCCCGACTTCGAAAACGAGATCGTCATCCCATGGGGTGACTAATCACAACACCAACAA
>JAZRAW010000057.1:0-7054 GCA_045634765.1 Alistipes sp. | reverse complement strand
TCCTTGGCACACAGAACGACATGGCTACGATCCGACTTGCCCAGAGCCTGATGCCACTTCATACGAGTTTCCTTCCACTTTGGGAACCACTCCAGCTCTGTGCCAGGCTGTACGAAGAACTGCATCTCCATCTGCTCGAACTCGCGCATACGGAAGATGAATTGACGTGCTACAATCTCGTTACGGAAGGCCTTGCCAATCTGTGCGATACCGAAGGGGAGCTTCATGCGGCCTGTCTTCTGCACATTGAGGTAGTTAACAAAGATACCCTGTGCAGTCTCGGGGCGGAGATATACGGTGTTAGCGCCATCGGCAGTAGAGCCCATCTGTGTAGAGAACATAAGGTTGAACTGGCGAACGTCTGTCCAGTTGCGTGTACCAGAGATGGGGCATACTATCTCGCAGTCGAGGATAATCTGCTTCAACTCCTCAAGGTTGTTCTCATTGAGAGCCGTTGCGAAGCGCTCGTGTACGGCATCCATCTTCGCCTTAATCTCCAACACGCGGGGTGAAGTAGCGAGGTACTGCTCCTCGTTGAAGTTCTCCTTGAAGCGTTTGCGTGCCTTCTCTACCTCCTTCTCAATCTTCTCCTCCTGCTTAGCCATCCAGTCCTCAACCAATACATCGGCGCGGTAACGCTTCTTTGAGTCCTTGTTGTCGATGAGGGGATCGTTGAAAGCACCTACGTGACCTGATGCCTCCCATACGCGGGGGTGCATGAAGATTGCAGCGTCAATACCTACGATGTTCTCGTGGAGCTTAACCATTGAGTCCCACCAGTAGCTCTTGATGTTGTTCTTGAGCTCAACACCATTCTGGCCATAGTCGTATACAGCGCCGAGGCCGTCGTAAATCTCGCTTGAGGGGAAAATAAAGCCATACTCCTTGCAGTGAGCAATAAGCTTCTTAAACAATTCTTCCTGTGTCATAGTCTATATCGTTTTTTTGTTATTTAATTCGGGTTTTATACCTACGGTATATTCAAGCCACAAAGATAGCAAAAAAAAGTGGAAAGTTACTTTCCACTCAAAAATAAGTTTTAATATTTATAGAACCTTCCCAAATAGAGAGGTGCTATTACCATTTTTCACCCAAAGAGTTCAATGCATTTTGTGCCATGGCATGACCCTGACGCGCTGCCATACGCAACCACTTTAGGCCCTCGGCATAGTTCTGTTGAACGCCCTCACCCAAGCAATAACATATGCCCAACTCATACTGCGAACGATCAAATCCCTCCTCAGCAGCAGCACGCCATAGCGCCACCGCCTTAGTGATATCAGCCGTCACACCCTCACCAGCGAAATAACAGCAACCCAAGTTATGCATCGCTGAAACATTACCTTGCTCAGCAGCCTTACCATACCACTCTGCAGCAAGTTTGTAATCCATAGCTACGCCAAAGCCATTATAGTAGCAATAGCCTAAATTACTCTGAGCCTTAGCATTACCCTGCTCCGCTGCCTTTTTATACCAAACGACAGCATCCGCGTAACTCTGCGTAACACCATAACCTGTTTCATAACACGTTCCTAAGGCATACTGCGCCTCAGCATGTCCCTGCTCTGCCGCCTTGGTATACCACGCTACAGCTTCCTCGGCATCACGAGCGACAAAGACTCCCATATCATAACACTGTGCCAAGCGGAACTGAGACTCAGCATCACCCTGCTTAGCAAACTCAAAATACTCATCAATCGACTGAGCCGATAGCGACATCACAGAGACAATAAACATCGCGATTAAAAGAGATAGCTTTTTCATATCAATGGTCGTTTAAGAAGTTAATATTCGAAGTCTCTACTTTACAATTCCATTTGCACGGAAAGAGTAGTGAGCACCGCGCGCCACAATCACATGGTCTAAAAGACGTATGTCGAAGAGCTTCGCTGCCTCGGCGACACGCTCCGTAAGGGCAATGTCTTGTTGGCTGGGTTCGGGGCTTCCAGAGGGGTGGTTGTGCACCAAGACAATCTGCACCGCCAACAGCTCCAACGCCCTGCGTATCACCATCTTGCAATCCACTACCGTAGCCTGTACGCCACCCTGACTTATGCGCGTACTCTCCAACACCTTGCCCGACGATGCGAGGTACAACGCCCAGCACTCCTCGTGCTGTAATCCACCAAGTACAGGTTCCATCACGCGCACTACATCGTTATCCGAGCGCACTACATCCTGCACCGACGCCTTTGCAAGCGACACCCTACGTCCCAACTCCACAGCAGCCAACAACCTACAAGCGCGCATACGCCCCATGCCCGCCACCATCCTCATGCGGTCGAAATCTATGGTCTCGATGCGAAGGAGCGAATCGCCCGCCTCCCTGAACACCTCGGCAGCAATAGACTTTGCATAATCGTCGCCAAGTTGTTCGGCAAGAGTCACCGTAACAAGTTCCTCATCCGTAAGGGCCTTTGCGCCACGAGAGCGTAGCTTATCGGTAATATTTTTCATGGTTAGCGGAGTTTTATCATACGAAGGTACGAAAAATATGGATACGACAAACACATACAGGCAAAAAATTGGAATCGATTAAGTTAGAATCGTAATAAACCCGTCATGCCGAGGAGGGGCAATCGATAGCGGAATGACACCCTATTCACTCTATGCCCCGACGTGGGCATCTTCCGCTATGAAATCAGCATGCTAATACTAAACGGTATCATGTAGTAGGAATAACAAAGGTAGATTGCCACAGAATTGCATGGTATGTATTGGGCATCAACACCTTAATCGAATGCAATTCTTCGCAATGACATTATATTTATTTACAATCCCAAAGCGGATAATTAAAAAAGCCTCGCAGACAAAAATCTACGAGGCATATACCAGCTCTTCAACACATAATCGTTACATATTTTTATACCATATGCAACACCTAATGTTTTTGTAAAATATCCTCATAGATGCTAACTATCTCATAAGAAGCATTCAATTTCATATAAACTTTTAAATGGAACCAAGATGGTTTATTGGGCTCATATCGACCCATTGAGTACTTGACTTCATACTCGACCAATATATTTGCACCATCCTCAGCTATCTTCAGTGAATTCCAAACAACGCTATATTGTTTAGTATTTGGTTTTACTTTAAACATCGTATCATATTGCATCCAATTTCTCATAACCTCTTCACGAGTAATATTATATAGACTGTGAAAACGATCAACGTTTGAAGCATATAGATACTTTAAATTATCGAAGTCATTATTTTCAGAGTAAACATAAAATGATGTTATGAATTTCTTAACACGATTTTCTATCTGTTGTTTTCGCGATATATTGTATTCGATTTCCGATTCTGTTGAAGTCACTTCGCTTACAATAACGGATTCACCCTCATGCTTGGATTTATCGCTAATCACCATATTGCTTTGTTCTTGTACATTTTCAAACAGACTCTCTTTAAATAATACACCAATAAGTATTAAAATGGGAAAAAGTGTAAGCCAAATCCACCAGCGTCTCTTAGTCTTAGATTTTGATCGTATGGGATCTTGAGTAGTGAGCCTATGCATAGATTCAACCTGAGTTATATCGCTATCATTCTCGACAACAACCTTATCATCGTTACACTCTAACAATGCTATGAAAGCGCCAATTGAATGTGGTCTATTCCTACGCTTATCCTCCATTGAACGCTCGATAGCGACACGTACTCCATTGGACATGCACTGGGGTAGCGAGGGCAAGCCATCCTCACTAATATCCGTAGCTAATGGCGGTATATTTCCAGTAACCAAATAGTACAATGTAGCACCCAGCGAATATATGTCTGTTTCCGGAGAAAAAACACTAACACCACCAGGCTTATACTGCTCTATAGGAGCAAAACCGTAGCTAACACCTACAGGAGTTGTTGAGGTTGCCTCGCCACTTGATGCGTCGTAGTGTTTCGATAAACCAAAGTCAATTATAATTGCACGGGCATCACTTCTACGCACCATGATATTACCAGGTTTAATATCAAGGTGCATAATTTGCTTATTATGAATATACTCTAAGGCTGGAGCAACCTGCTTAATAAAAGTAACGGCTTCACTTTCAGCCATAGCACCACTACGTTTAACAATATCATTTAGCGACTCGCCATCAATATACTCCATAACATAGTAAGCCGTACCATTCTCCTCAAATGCCTCATAGATATGGACTATATTCGGATGATCAAGAGTAGCGATAGTTTGCGCCTCCTTGATGAACTTTGCCTTAAATCTATTCATCGCCTCTGCAAAGCCATCCGACGCCAATGTGATAACTGTTGAATCACCATCGCGCCTATAATAATCTTTTGGGAAAAACTCCTTGATACACACCTTGCGTTGGGTCATAATCTGCTCAGCAAGGTATGTTATACCAAAGCCACCTCTACCTAAGGTTTTAAGAATACAATAACTATTGTTATGTAAGATGGTTCCCGTTTTGAGTATCATAGTAGTGTATTTTAGCATTAAATAACAAAAGCATTAACAAAGATATAAATATTTTTCCTGATTATCTACTCTACCAATACACAAAAAAAAGCCTCGCAGAGAGGAAAATCTGCGAGGCGTATACTCCTTAATGTGCAAAAGTTAGTTTGCCAACCTATCTATGCGGTCGAGGATTTCAGCGCTTCCCTCATCCGTAATTGTTGTGGGAGTGGTCTGCGATACGGAGAAGGCAGCATTCTGCTCCGCAGCCTTCTTCGAGTCTCCATGACCATGACCCACTGCGATGCCATCTACATATACCACCGAGTGGAAACCTGGACGCGATGAGCCCTGCGCTGTATCGCTCGTCGTGCGGAACTCTATCGAGTAACGATTCTTCTGACACCACTCTATAAGGCGACTCTTGAAGTCTGTCTCCGATTGTAGCACATCCTCCAACGACAGATGACACGCAAATATTCTATTGATAAGCAGACGGTTAACGAAGTCGTATCCCTGATCGAGATAGATGGCTCCCATCATCGCCTCGAAGGCATCACCATAGATATGCTTCTGCGTAGTGTTACCCGCAGCATTCGAGATGACATGCTTATCGAGACCTATAGCCGAAGCTATGCGGTTGAGCGACTGACGCGACACCATCTTTGAGCGCACCTGCGTGAGGAAGCCCTCATCGCGGTCGGGAAACTCTATAAAGAGATAGTCCGACGTAACACTCTCGATAACAGCATCGCCCAAAAATTCAAGACGCTCATTATTGATGTGGCTACCATCCTCCAACTCCACAGATGCAGACTTATGGATAAGCGCAAGTTTATACAACTCGATGTTGTTTGGGATGAAGCCAAACATATCATCGACTACTGCATAGAAGTGCTTATCGACACCATATTTACGGCGCAATGGCCTAAGTATAAAATCGAACATTATAACCTAACTTACCTGGATAACCACTTATTAAAGAGTTGCGAAGCATAGAAAATGGACTAAACCGAGGGAGTAAACACCCTTGGCATAGTCCATACTCTCTTGATAACAAGCCACGCACCTCTACCTCACGGCCGAAGCATCGCAGCCAATTAAATCTTTAACTTCGCAAGCGAAAGTACAGATCAGTTATTACTTGTGAGACTCGATGTAGCTGATTGCGTCACCTACAGTCTGAATCTTCTCAGCGTCTGCATCGGGAATCTGAAGATCGAAAGCCTTCTCGAACTCCATGATAAGCTCTACCTGATCCAAAGAGTCTGCACCAAGGTGTGCTGTGAAGCTCGCCTCTGCTACAACCTCTGACTCCTTAACGCCCAACTTGTCAACGATGATCTCGACAACTTTTGACTGAATTTCTGACATAATAAATAAGTTTTAGTTAAACATTATAGTAGTATATATATTGCTACTGTAATTTATAACCGAGTGTTTTTTTTCACCCGACTGTGCAAATGTAACACTTTTTTTATTATCTTTGACATTATTACGCTAAAAATTTATCAGTAATTTTACGAACACATAGAATAACTAACTAATAATTAATACTTTATGAACCTTTTATTAATTTCCAATTCTACTAATGCAGGTGAGGCTTATTTGAAATATCCCATTCAGGAGATTGCAAAAACCCTCGAAGGCATAGACGAAGTTGTTTTCATTCCATACGCAGCCGTAACCTTCTCTTACGATGAGTACGAGGCAAAGGTGCAGGATCGCCTCAACGAGATTGGTGTTAAGGTGCGCTCTATACACCACGCTATCAACAAGCGTAACTTCATCCGCCACGCTAAGGCTATCATGATTGGCGGCGGTAACACCTTCGCGCTTCTAAAGAAGATGCAGGAGGAGGATCTTCTCGACATGATATTCCACCGCGTAAAGGCTGGTGTACCCTACGTTGGTTGGTCGGCTGGTAGCAACGTTACTTGCCCCACTATCTGTACCACAAACGACATGCCTATCGTTCAGCCCGAGTCATTCCGCGCTATCGGTTTGGTATCATTCCAGATCAACCCCCACTACCTCGATGCTAACCCCGAGGGTCATGCTGGCGAGACACGCGAGCAGCGCATCAAGGAGTATCTTGAGGCAAACCGCAGTCGCTACGTTGTAGGCTTGCGCGAGGGTTGTATGCTCCGCATCAACGACGAGGGCATCCAGCTTATCGGTTCACGCCCAATGCGCATCTTCAAGAAGGGTCAGGAGACCTATGAGGTGCAGCCAGGTGATAACATCGACTTCCTTATCCATCGCGCTAAATAGTCATGAGCGGCCTAACCACCATAATCGGTCAAGGTGGCGAGGATGTCGCCATGGAGTGGTTACGCGAGAGGGGTTACTACATTGTTGAACGCAACTGGCGCGTAGGACGCTACGAGATAGATATCATAGCTCAGCACTACGACACATTGCACTTCATCGAGGTTAAGACCCGCAAGGAGGGAGGTTGGCAGACGGCATACGACAGCATCGACGACCAGAAGATACGCACGCTACGACGCGGCGCTATGGCATATCGCGCGATGCATCACATAGGCTTGGAGCTGCAATTCGACCTTATAGCCGTAACATGGAGCGAGGAGGGAGGCATAGGCATTGATTACACGGAGAACATAATGTAAGATG
>JAZRAW010000056.1:0-14488 GCA_045634765.1 Alistipes sp. | reverse complement strand
GCTATATATCGCCACCTATCCATCACAGTTAACTATAACCAGCCATTATCAGCACCCTCGCGCACGGTGATTGTGGCGTAGTGCTTTGTGCCATTGTCGGTCGTTACGCTCAACGATGTCTGACCCTCGCTCTTTGCGCTTATGGTTAGCGTGTTACCCTCGAGTGTCACTGTTGCTATAGCCTCGTTCACCACCTCCGCGCTTGCTGCAGCCTCGGTGATGTAGTCGGCGAGGTTGATAGTAGTTGTTGTACCTGGGGCAATAGAGATGTTGGGTAGACGCATGTCGCGTCCGCTGCCATCTATGGCCTTGAGTAGTGCTCCAGCATCTGCAAGGCGACCCATCTTACCGCGATAATCCGCGAGGTTCATCTTTATGGGCGTAGCACCTGCCGACTCGTGGCGCATGTAGTATAACTTCTCGCCCACGAAGTACTCCTCTATGTCGCGTGCAGACGAGTACATCAATTCGCGGAACTCCTCACTTGTGAAGTGACGGTGTTGCTGCTTGGCATATGCAAGGCCGAGGGCTGCGATGCCCGAGACGTGTGGACACGCCATAGATGTACCCTCGTAGTAGCCATATCCCGCCACGCCATCAAGGACAAGGGTTGAGTATATCGCTCCTTGCTCGTTGAGTATGCCATTCTCGTCGTAGATGTTGTCGCTCATGCCAGGTGTGCCGTAATACTCGAGGTCGCCACCTGGGGCAGAGAGTAACACCTCGCTACCATAGTTTGAGTAGGATGCAGGTGTGTAATCGGCTGCAATTGCCGCAACAGATATACATTTGCTGTATGCTGCGGGGAATGATGACTGCGCCGCATACTCGTTGCCCGAGGCGAAGATGGCGAGACCACCATCAATGACGCCATTGGGTGAGCCCGCGTAGTTGATGAAGTAGTCGAGAGCCTCCTTCTCTAATGGGTATAGTGCTGCCCACTCCTCCTCTGTTGCAGGACCAGGGGTGTAACCCATTATCATATTCGCCTTTGCCGAGTTGTAGCCCCACGAGCACTGCAAGATTACAGCGCCGTTGTCAGCCGCATACTTCATTGCGCGTGCCTCCATCGCTAACGAACACGAGTTCATGCCGTCGAAGAGCTGTATGGTCATAATCTTCACGCCACGCTGCCCCTTGCCACCACCTGCGATGCCCGCTACGCCGATGCCGTTGTCGTTTACCGCAGCTATGGTGCCCGCAACGTGTGTGCCGTGACCCGTGCTGCCGTTCGATGTCCACGATGTGATGCCCGTGTTGCGTACAAAGTTGTAGCCATAGCGGTCGTCGACATAGCCATTGCCGTCGGCATCTACGCCAGCGTGTAGCTCCTCGCCCTCGTTAATCCATATGTTGTCTGCGAGGTCGGGGTGACTCCACATCACCGCCTCATCCATAACCGCTACGATGATATCCTCATCGCCTGTGCATAGCTCCCATGCCTCAGCACATCCCGCATCCGAGCCCGCAAGCACCCCTGCGCGCTCACTTGCAAAGGGTGCAGTGCCATCGTTGATGTAGCACCACTGACGGTATATCTCAGGGTCGTTGAAGGGCCATGCTGTGGTGCGTGTCGTAGCACGACTATCTGCCTCAGCACAGCTCACGAACATGGGGTTGGCGTTGGGATTGTATGCTCGCGCTATGGGGCGGTTGCACTGCAACTTATCCACCTCACCCAACTGTGATAGGCGCTCGAATGCCTGTTGTAAGTCCTCATTTTCGTCGAAGCGCACTATATACCATAGGTGTAGTCCCGCCTCGCGTGTTCGAGCCTCGTTAGCGCTATCAACGGGGAATACGCGCTCGAAGGAGTACGCCCCAAGAATATCTAAAACCTCATCCGTCGAGGGTATTCCTGAGCGTGTCGCCACGCCTCCTGAGCGTGTCATCGTCTGGTCGAGAATCGCCTCCATCTCTGGCGCGAACTTTATGATTACCTCACCCGCCGTTGCACCCTCGGGCACAACGACCGTAGTGGTGGTGTCGGGTGTTGGCGTAGAGATATTCTCATTGGCGCAACCCACAGCAAGTGCTGCTGCAAGTATTGTAATATATCTTCTCATGTTACTCAACTATTTCGTCGTTAAACTCATATCTGCCGCGCATAAGGGGGTATGCCTCAAAGTAGTATTCGCGTGATGTTGGCTCGTTCGAGAAGCCCACTTTGTTGCCATTGCTATCTATGCCCTGTTCCTGTTGTATGTAGATGAGATTCTCTGCACTCCACTCCATAAGACGTGGATGGTAGAGCAACCAATCGGGTAGCTCCCCCGTAAAGAAGTTCAGGTTGAGACGTAGGCTGCGCATATTGGGTAGGATGCGTGGAAGTCTGTTATCCACAGCCCATTGTAGCGTGTCGCCACGCTCCACGAAATCATGCTGCTCGTATGCTCTAACGCCCTTCTCACCAACCGTGAAGTCGGGAAGAGAGCCCTCGAAGTAGTTGTACGATAGTGTTAGTACCTCGAGGTTTTCCCACAGCAGTAGACGCTCTAAGGCATCATCCTTTGCGGTGTTGTGGTGTATACCTATGCCCTCATTGTTCGACGAGCTGTTGCGTAGGTCACTAATCATTGCTCGACGATTGGCCGTAAGGTCGAGACTCTTGAGATGAGGGAAGTTCTCTTCGGTGATGACATCGGGTATATTGCAGAAGTTATTCGAACTAATGTCAAGCTCCTCGAGTGTATCACCAAGGTTTACGAAACTCGCAGGGAGTGACGCAAGACCAAATGCCGCCACACGTAACGCCTTGAGGTGCTCTAATGAGCAGACCTCCTCGCCCAAGTCTATGGACTTAAGCATAGAGTTTACGTTGCCATAGAGTGATAGCGTCTCGAGATATTTGAGATACTTAATCTCGTAGGGGATTCCCTCGTATGTGTCGAAGTAGCTGAGGTCTAAGTCGCGCACACGACCCACAGCCTCAGGACATGGTAGAGATGGGTCTGTAGCCTCCCACAGACGCACACACTCCCAGCGGTGCATGCCCTCGGTGGTAGACATGGCGCCCTCACTCCAACACTCCAGTTTGTTGTATATCGCCACCACTGCCAACGAGTCACCCTGGCGGTTATCCTCGATTAGAGGTGCTGCTGTTTGGCGCACTACGATGCTTGCTGGTGTCTCAAGCACCTCGCCACTCTTTGAGCGCAGATGAAGTGTTGCGATGCGCTCCTCAGGGGCGTGATTCATCTTCCAGTTTATGCCGAGTGTTGTTGTGCGTGGGCGTGCTCCGCGGTCGAGAGTTAGAGCATAGTCGTCTACTGTGAGCCACCCCGCTTCACCGTTATACTCTGCTTCGACTACAAACTCCACGTTTGTGCTCACCTCGATTTCGAAGTGTCGGGCATCGCGTGTTGCAGATGCTGCAATGTGCACCTCATCCTCGTTGGGGGTGATGGCTTGAATGTATCCCTCCTGTGTCACCTCCACCTCCTCGACGGTAAAGCCTTCGGATACGAAGCGAATCTTGGTGTTGCGCACATCGTTTATAAGCGTAGAGTCAATGCGTATCTTGCACTCCACCTCGCCACGGCCATTTGCTGGCGAAATCATAATCCATGGCACATCTGCTTGTGCTGTCCACTCTTTGTCGGAGCGCACGACCATAGTGTACTGGCCACCTGCAGCCTCGGCATTGATGGCTGTTGTGTCAGCCTGGAAGCCATCTATTGAGTTGTTGTCATCTACGCAGCCGATGACGGTCGCCATCGCTACGCTAAATGCTATATATGTAAGTATGCGTTTCATAGCCGTAGTTTATTCAAGGTTTAGAGCATCGCAACCGCGAATATCCTGTGTTGAGTCGTAGATAAGCTCGTAGTATCCCATCTCGATGTAGGGGCAGACATCCGAGAGGTCTATCGAGATGTTGGGGTTGTCCTTAATCTCGAATAGGAGGATGTAGGGCGATATGGTATCCTCAATCTTGCGTAGGTCGTTCGAGCCGATGTAGAATGCCGACATCTTGGGGCATGTGTACAGACCCGTTGGCCACTCGCGCAGTGTGCGGTTACCCTCATCGTCGCGCTGCTGGCGTATGCTCATCACGGTGAGTGTGTTGATGCCAAGTGGTGCGTAGGGGAATGCCTCGAAGGCGTTGCTCGATAGGTCGATACCGTAGAGGTATGGTATGTTCAGCGCGCTGAAGTCGTCGAAGGGTATCTCCTTGAGGCGGTTGAAGCTGAGGTCTATCGTTGTTAGATAGTAGCTATAGGGGCCTGTAAGTGCTCCCTCGGCGATTCTGCGCATGCCATTGCTTGAGAGCATGAGGGTCTCAATCTTCGATCCCGACTTCATAAGGCATGCGGGGAGCTCCTCAAAGCGATTATCTGCAAGGTTGAGGCTCGAGGCGTTGATGCCGCGCCACTGGTCGCCATTCTCCAATGCTGAGATGTCGTTAGAAGAGAAGTCTGCCGACTGCATGGTGTATACAGACTGTGCAGTGAATATGTCGGGCAGCTCCGTGAGGCAGTTGTTGGCACACGAGAATGTCTCCATCTGACTCAAGCCACAGAAGTAACCATCCTCCGCCGCGTAGAGACGCGTGATACGGTTGTTGTCGAGGTAGATGGTTGCAAACGATACCCCTTTACCAAATGGGTGTACAATCTCCAAGTGGTTGTTTGTACAGTCGAGATATCCGAGCTTTGTCATGCGCTTAAGGTAGTCGTGCGAGGGTGTCTCATGTAGGTTGTTGTAGCCCAAGTAGAGTATCTGCACCACGCCACCCGAAGCACCATCGATAAATGCCTCCCAATCTGCCTTGAGTTGCTCACCCGCGATGCTCCTATTCATAGAGAGGTTTAATGACTGCACATTGGGCAGTGCCGAGAGCATCTCCATGGGTAGGCGTGTAAGCTCCGAGCAGTTGTAAATCTCGACATCGGTGAGCATGGAGAAGTTGCTCCATGACCACTCCTCTTGCTCGGCGTAAAACTCAGATGATGGTTCTACATCGACAAAGAACTCATTCCTAATTGGGGAGTTGGCGATGAAGAACTGCTCAAGTTTTGTAAGACGCATCATAGCACGTGATATGCCTGTAATGCCGTTTGTTAGGTTGCCAAATGCCACATCCTTACGCTGTGGTCTCTGCTCTGCTATGGGCGAGAATGCGGGGTCGTTGTTTATGGCATACTTAAGCTCGGGGCTTAGGTCTCTGCGCACATCGTGGCTCACAACATTTGCCATGTAGTCGAGGGCATGGATGCGTGCTGAGGTACTTGCGTTATAGCCTCCGATAAGCTCGTTGTGGTTGCCCAAGTAGAGGGTGCGCAACTCTGTGAGCTGACCAATAGCATCGGGCACTACACCTTTAGCACCGAAGCCCGAGATGTTGAGTCCCACGACGCGACCATTACCGTCGAGCGTAACACCTGGTTGGTCACCCCACATATCTATATCCTTGTTGAAGTTCCAGTTCGTGCCTGCCATATACTCCTCGCCATGGAATGTCCAATTTGGGCCATCCAGCGCAAGCCATATCTCCTTTAGGGCTTTGTAGTCCTTGATATGCTCCGCCTCCTCGGTTATGATGATGGGCACAATGGCTATGGTGTTTTGGTTGTCCTCGATTGTGAACTCCTGTCCTGTGTCGCCTATTGAGCCACGACCTATGGCGATGCTACCACGCTTGTCGGAGTAGACAACATAGTCGGTGATGATGTAGTCGCCCGCCTCGAGCCAGTGTGTCGCGGCACAGATGATGTATGCCGACTGACCGTTACTATCGTATAGCTCCTCATCCAGCGAGCCCTCAACGAATGTCTCGTAGTAGTTCGCAGGCAGAGCCTTGAAGGTTGTCTGGCGATTGTTGAACTTGTTCTTTACGGTGATGTCAGCCGAGGCTATAGAGCTAAACTGAAAGTCACTCTCGAAGGTGTAGCGCGTAATCTCGAACGCCTTGAAAAGGGCAAATGTCACCATGCCGCGCTTCACGGTCTCCACGCCTATGGTCTTTGTTGCCATGCCGTTAGGCAGTACGGTGAAAGAGCCCTGGTTGTCGCCACTGAGAATCTCATTGTCGAGGTTGTCGTAGATGTTGAAGCCGATAATCTCATAGTCGCCCGCTATTAGGCGCAACTTCTCGCTCCACAGACCCCACTCGGCTGATGTCTTGTCGTAGCTCTCCACACGAAGCGTCTGTGTGATTGTAGAGCCATCATGCTGCATGACAACCCTAATTTTGCAGGCCTCAGAGAGCCATTCAAGCTTATCGGCACGCGTCTCTTGATCCTCGAGCTGTGCAGCCTTAACGAGCTTGAATTGTACATAGCCATAGTCGGTGACAAGGTCATCACTACGCTTGTCGCAACCACCCATGAGTAGTAGCGCAACGAGTGCCGCAAGGCTATATATTGTGGTTAATATTTTTCGTGTCATAGTTTATGTGTCGTATTACATTACGGGAGGTGTTACAACGAGAAGCCTCTTTGCCTGACCATCAATCTTGAAGAGGATGTATACGTTCTCATCCTGCCAACCATCCATAGGTCCCCATAGGTAGAGAGCCATATTCTCATCCTTGTTCTCGCCAAGGTAGTACTCATCATCGCTAATCTTGAGCTTGTCCCCCATGTGGTATACCTCGGCTGTAGCTATGCCCTGCTCGAAGTTTTCGGTTGTCCAGCCCTCGACGTGTGGGTCGATGACGATGCCTGGCTTCTTACCCTCCACAGAGTTAACGAAGGGGACAATGTATGCCTCCTCAACGCCATACTCACCCATGATTGTTGCATCGGTAAACTCCTTAGCTGGAATCTCGAGTGTTGTGAGCGAGTGGTATATGTACATGTTGTCGTTAGATTCTTGCTTGTCGAAGTCGCTCTGTGTAAGCTCTATAATGACAAACTTCTCATACTCTTGGTTGATGATTGGTAGGTCGATGCCCGATGCACCATCAACATCGAAGATATACTTATTAATATCTCCACGCACCTTGTTGTAGATACCTCTTGGAAGTGCTATGACAATGCCGTAGCGAGTGGTGCTGCTCTCATCGACGGTTAGAATCATCGTCTCCTTGTTGAAGTGCAACCAGCTGCTCTTCTCGTCGGTGTTGTCGTATGCATTGATGCCCAAGAGTTCGTATGATGAGATACCTCTATCAATCTTCTGCTCGAAATAGAGGATGTCAAACGTGTCATCCTGAGCTGTAATGTTAAACTCAAGTTCGTCGTTGTAGGTTATGCTGGTGCCATTGCTATCGTCATGCTGACGGAATGTTTTACCATCGAGTGTTACCTCCCAGCCATAGTTTATCTCGGTTGGTCCAGTGAAGGTGAGCTGGTCCTGACCCATGCCTTCATAAGTGATTGGGAACTCAAACTCGACTGTTCCCTCCTCATCCGAGAACTTAATGACGTAGCCGTCCTCTTTTTCGATAGCATAGCGCTCACGGTCACCATCGTTCACAATGCGAAGTAGGATATAGCTTCTCACGCCAGGCTCACCCGTAATCGAGCCCTCGAACTCCTCGCCAGTATCTTCGTTAATCTGCTTCACCTCCACCCAGTAGGGTATCTCAGTAGCCGCAAAGTAGAAGTTACCCTCTACATACATAGGCACATAGTCTACATAGCCTATTGTAAAGACCTGTTGTGGACCCTCGGAGATGTCGCTAAGCTTCATATATAGCTCTTTGGGGTGACGCTTAACGGTGGCAATGACGCCCTTCTGGTCGCCCATCTTCATCGTAATCTCGGCGGTGCTCCACTTATTGCCGTTGTTGTCATCCGTAATATTGAGCGTAATGGTGTGAGTGCCAACGCCTCCCGCCATCTCTTGCATGTTTCCTGCTGAGGTTACAAACTGACACCATGTAGCATTCGATGATAACTGCCAATTGTTCATTGCTGTAAAACTGATAGTGGGGTTGTCTCCAGCCTTACACTCAATTGAGATTGCTCCGGGAACCTCCGAGATGGGCTCCTTCTCGCACGATGTTACACCCAAAGCGACTGCTACTATGAGCATCCACGCCTTGAAATTTTTGAAAATTACTTGTTTCATATCTATTAATTTTATTCTATTTAACGCTATTGTTTAGAAACCCTCGCGCATGATGCGCTCTGCCTCATCCTCCGATATCCACTCAAGGACGTTGGCGTAGTTGCCCACCGTGCCTACCTCTTCGACATACATCGTGACGTAGAGCAACAAGAAACCCTCACAGGGGCTGTAGTAAGAGCCCGAGTCCGCTTGCTGCATCATGAGCTTGCCGTTGCCATATATAGTTCCGAAGGCCTCGCCAGTGGAGCCTACCACTTGCGCTTCGGGCATCTCGATAAAAGGCTCAAGGCGGTTGTCATTCTTTAAGGTTATGCGGATGTCGTAACCCTCGTAGAACATGCTCTCCACAACGATTGTATTGGGCGTAGTCTCGTCGAGGTGAGTCTTAACAAGTAGCGACTCCACGTTCATATACTGCATCGCCCATGTTGAGGTAAGTACAGCATAACCCGTAAAGGCGTTCATATCTAATGGGCAACATTTGTGTAGGTATACCTCTGTCTCTGTGCCATACTCCTCCCATACGTTCTCCTCTTCGATAGCGAGGTTGAGAGTGATGCCGAGGTTGTCCGACACGCTGATTGCATCGGGATTGCCCTTTATACGCAGTGCTGTGGTAAGCTTGCCTGCAGGAATTGTTACGGTTGTAGACTCGATGGTGAAGTGTACACCCTCTATTGCGCTACTTCGTGCCGCGATAATCTCTACGCCAACGTTGCGGTCGTGGTCGGCAGTGCGTGTCGCTGTGATTGGTATCTCGAGCCACTCGTCACTGTCGATGATGCCGAGGTCGTGACGCTCTGCTGAGAACATAATGTAGTTGGGACCATCGTATGTCGTGCGCTCAGGCTCACAACCTACAATCGAGGTGAGTAGCAGAACAAAAAGTGCTACATATAGATTTTTAAAGGTTGTATATCTCTTCATAATCAGGATATTATGATTATTTATTGCTGTCGTTAGGTAAAATATTAGAGCCTGGCGACTCCAACTCGTGCTGTGGTATAGGCCACACGAAGAGTGGGTCATCGGCATCGACCTTGAGTGAGCTGCCATTATCCAAAGACTCTGTTTGTGGTGTGCGCTCGAAACCCTTATGCCAACGCTTGAGGTCCATGAGACGGAACCCCTCCATATATAGCTCCTTAATGCGCTCCTCTTCAATGATTGTCATGGCATTTGCTTCGGTCATAGCCACGCTATTGCCATACGAGGTGTAGCGCGCAGCACGCAGTGTGGCGATGTCGTCGCCTGCAAGGGCGTAGTTGCCTCTGCCCTGGGCATATGCCTCGGCGCGTATGAGATATTGCTCAGCAAGGCGTAGAGGCTTGGGCATAGAGGTGTGGAGAATATACTGGTTGTAGAAGTTCTGATTGCCGAAGTACTTGACCAAGAGTGGCCATGTTAGACCATGACTGTAGCCCGTGGTGTAGGAGTAGAAGTAGTTGCCGTAGCGTAGGTCGCTATTGTCGTAGAGACCCAACACCCATGCCGAGGGCACATAGTCGGGTTTCATAGTCGAGTAGTCGAAGTTGAAGAATACGCGACCCAAAGCGCCACCGTAGGATGTTGTTGTAAAGCCCACCTTCCAGATAATCTCCGTAGCGTCGTCATACTGCCACATATAACTAAAGTGGCTCATGCCAGAGGTAATCTCCGTTGTGGCCGACGAAAGGATGTAGAAGCCGCTGTCGATAACGCGTGATGAGTAGTCGATGGCTGCATCGTAGTCCTTCATATAGAGTGCCACGCGTGCACGAAGTGCATATGCCGTGTACTCATTGAAGTAGGTGGCGTTGTAGATGTTGCCACCCACGTTGTTCTCGTCTATGTCCATCAACTTCGCTGCCATATCCAAGTCTGCGATAACGCGGTCGTAAGATTGTGCAAGCGATGAGCGTACCATGGGCTCGTCGGTGTTATACTTCGTAACGATGACTACACCGAGTTCATTTTCAGCCTGCTCTGGGCTCTCGTAGCTCTTGCAGTATAGCCTTATAAGCTCCGAGTAGGCGAGGGCGCGGGCAAAGTATGCCTCGCCACATATCTGCTCATACTGGCTCCACTCCTTGTCTGTTGTGAGAGTTCTCTCCACGCGGGGGGCATACTCCAAGAGGAAGTTTGCCGAGGCGATAACGTTGTATAGCGATGCGTATACTGCTGTAATTTCGGAGTTTGTAGATAGGATATCCCAACGCCAGATGTTACCATAGGTGTTGGTATAGCCATTCACGGCGTGCACCATGTCGCACTGTATGTCGGGTAGCAGTGTGAGGTAGCCACTATATAGTGCGCTCGACTTAAACGTCGCATACATGCCTATAGCCGCTTGGTCCAGCTCCTCGAGGTTGGTGATAGCCTTGTCCGCAGGTATAGCATCCTCGGGGTACTTTTCGAGGCACGATGTCGCAATAACCGCGAGGGTTATGACTGCTGTAAGTATAGTGTAAAACTTTCTCATAATCGTAGTTGGCTGCTTGTTAGAATGTTAGGTCGATACCCAATGAGTATTGGCGCGACATGGGGTACTGCGCCTTGTAGGCATTGCTTGACGACTCGGGGTCTATGCCGCTAAACTTGGTGAAGGTAAATAGGTTCTGTGCCTGAATGTAGATGCGTGCCGAGGTGAAGAAATTGCTCTTACGCAGTAGGTCATTGGGGAGACTGTAGCTGAGCATCACATTCTTCAAACGTAGGAACGAAGCATCCTCCAAGAAGCGTGAGTCTATCTGTGGCGTTACGCCATATCGGGGTATATCCGTAACATCGCCAGGCTGCTTCCAGCGGTCGTAGAGTAGGCGACGCGACTGGTTATATGCCGAGTAGAGGCCGTTGCTCTCCTCGAAGAATCGGTCGTTGTTAATCATCCAACGGTCTGCTACCCATGAGAATTGTGCAGAGAGCGTTAGACCCTTCCACGAGAGTGATGTGCCGAAGCCACCCTGCCATGGTGCGATGTAGTTCTTGCCAATCATCACTTTGTCGCTCTCGTTGAACTCGGTTGTAACCTCCCCATCCTTTGTGTACCACAAGGCGTCACCATTTGCGGGGTTTACGCCAGCATAGCGGTTGATGAAGAACTCGCCTACGGGGTGACCCACGACAAGCTTTGTGCCCGTTGTCGAGAGTTCATACTCGTTGAGGCCGTTGTATAGCTCCGTAATTTTATTTCTGTTATACGACACGTTTGCCGAGATGTTCCATGTAAATTGGTAGCTGCGCACTATGTCGGCATTTAGCGAAAGCTCGAAGCCGCGGTTTACCATAGCACCGATGTTGTCCCAGCGGAAACCCTCACCCTTGTCGGCATACGACACTGGTACGGACATGAGCATATCTGTTGTGAGCTTGTTGTAGAACTCAAGGTCGAGGTTGATGTGGTCAATAAAGCCGAGGTGGAGCGCAACGTTTGTAGTCCATAGTTTCTCCCATCCGAGATCTTCGTTACCGCTCTGCATGGGATAGATGCCCATGTTGTCGTTGTAGTTCGCACCACCGCCCACGAGTGCCAAGTGGTCGTAGTTGGGGATTGAGGAGTTGCCCGAAGTACCTGTGCTGAGTGCTACGCGTGCTGTGTTAAGCCATGTGACATCCTCCAAGAAACTCTCACGTTTGGCATCCCACATAAGGCCAATAGACCAGAATGCTGCCCAGCGGCCACTCTTGCCGAAGCGCGATGAGGCATCAGTACGCAACGAGAAGTCGGCATAGTAGCGGTTTTGGTAGTTGTACTCGCCACGCGCGAAGAACGAGAGGTAGCCGTATGAGTCGGTAACATCGCCCCACGATACCACCTTCGAGCCTGACGACATCGTTGTAAGGTAGTCGTTGTTCTGACCCTGTGTGATTGCCTGGAAGCCCTCATAGTTGTAGTCTACGCCCTCGTGTCCAACAAGGAAGTTGAGGTTGTGGCCTCCAAAGAGTCTTGTCTGGTAGTTGATGGTGTTGGTAATGGTGAGCGTTAGGGTGTTGTACGCAGCGCGTCCTGCCACGCCGATACCGTTATTTGGTTTGTAGCTGGGCATTGACTGCATGAAGGATGTAGAGTTGGTGAAATCTGCACCAAACTGCGAGCGTATGGCGAGACCCTCGATGGGGGTTATCTCTGCAAAGATAGTGGTCAGCGCCTTATACTTTTTGTTTGTTTGGGGGTTGCTCTCCATCCACTCCAATGGGTTTTGTCCCGTGCCCTTCCACGAGCCGTCACTCTCTGATGCTATCGAACCATCCTCGCGGTAGGGGTTCCAATAGGGGAGCATGAAGCGGCTTGCAGAGATGGGTGAGTAGAGTGCATACTCACCATCCTCAGCCTGCTGTACCTCTTCGTATACCATCATGGTGTTTGTGCCGAGTCGTAGCCAGCGTGATGCTTTAACGTCGGCATTTGCACGAATGTTGTAGCGGCGGAATGTAGAGCCCTGGGCGATACCATCCTGGTCGTAGAACGAGCCAGAAACATAGTAGCTCATCTTGTCCGTAGCACGACTTACCGAGAGGTCGTAGTTCTGAAGTAGTGCGTGGTCATTAAACACAGCATCGAGCCAGTTGATGTCGGTCTTCGATAGGAGGTCGTAGTTCTGACCCGCATCAAGGCCTATCTCCTTTTCAAATGCTATGCGCTCGGCGGTGTTCATCAAGTTCCAGTTGCTATGTGCAAGCTGCGATATGCCCACCTGTGTGCGGAATGTAATCCTTGCGCTATCAGATGTCGTGCCACGCTTGGTGGTGATTATAACCACTCCGTTTGCCGCACGCGCACCGTAGATAGATGTAGATGAGGCATCCTTCAAAACCGATACCGACTCGATGTCCGAGGGGGATATGGCGTTGAAATCGGAGCTTGAGATGGGCACTCCGTCGAGGATGAAGAGTGGTGCTGTGCCTGAGTTTATGGAGTTGGTACCACGAATCTGGAATGTAGCAGCCTTCGAGGGCTCGCCAGAGTTTGAGAGCACCATAAGGCCTGGGCTCTGACCCTGTAGCGCCTGGTCGAAGCCTGCAGCGGGTACGCTCTCGAGCTTTTCGCTCCTTACGGTAGATACTGAGCCGGCGATGGTGCCCTTTGTGCGTGTGCCATATGCAACCACCACAACCTCATCGTAGATGTGTGTGCTCCAGCTGAGTTCGGCGTTGTATGTGATTTCGGTGACATCGCCGGGTACTCGCCACTCGTAGGGCTCATAGCCGAGATATAGGAATGTGATTTTTGCGCCACTCTCAACGGTGATACTGTATGAACCATCGACGTCGGTGGTTATGCCTTGGCCATCACCCCATGTTATGGTAGCGCCTATGAGGGGTGTCCCCTCATGTTTGTCAGTTACTATGCCGCTAACCTTGACTCTCTCTTGTGCCGAGGCCTCAAATGCCATGAGGAGCATAGTGACGAGTGAAAAAAGTTTTATAAATCGTCCCATTGTGGTGTAAAATATGTCTATACATATGTTAAATAAAGGACAAATATAGGAAAAATAATTGATTATGCAACAACGGAACTGAATAAATTATAAAAAAAGAGCTGCTCACAATCGTGAACAGCCCCCAATGCTTATGGTTATTTTGTCTATTGCGCTACGCCTATAGTGTATTCGTTGTATACGTTGCCGAGGTTTTTAACCTTAATGGTGAAGTAACCGCCCCATTTTGGAGTCCAAGTACATACGCAAGTATCCAACTCGTCAGTGTCGCTATCAATGAGGTTGCCGTTCTCATCGTAGATGTATAGGTCAAGGTCTGTGTCGCCATCGCCGATAACGATTACGCAAGCCTCCTGTTTGCCGTCGAAGTATACCTCATACTCATCTGTTGAGTGAGACATGACGCGCTCGGTTGTGTAGGCAGTCTCGTTGTATGGGTACTCATTTTCAATGTTTGCTGCCGATGCAGAGTTAGCGGTGAAGATTGCAACTGCCAAAGCTAAGATAGAGAAAAACTGTTTCATAGTAGTATTTTTTTTAGTTATTAATTTCTGTGTCTGTGTGTGCTCGTCTTGTTGAGCGTTCTGATTATATAGAGCAAGCCCAAGTGAGAAACCTATCATCGGAGGTGAAAAATTCTTAAAAAAAGTTGGTTGTTGCTACACGATATGGTCTTTGACTACTCTCTTGTAGGGCAAAGGTGTTTTGCTTAATTTGTGAAGTCTTTCTCGTGCAGACATTATGAACAGAATATTCAACTATTATGGTCTAATTGCTGGATAATTTAGGTATTTATACTACCATTTACAGAGTCCAAAACATCTATCTTTGCCTTGTCAAAAGTCTGAAAAATTATGGGTAAATATTACGATATGCTTGCCGAGGATATACGCCTTGTGGAGGGTCTTAAAGCCTGCATGAATTGTGGCGTATGCACTGCGGTATGTCCCGCTGCGGAGTTCTATAATTACGATCCGCGACAGATTGTCGCAATCGTGCAAACGCGTGATGATGAGGAGATTGAGCGATTGCTCAAAAGCGATGTTATATGG
>JAZRAW010000055.1:0-20394 GCA_045634765.1 Alistipes sp. | reverse complement strand
GCGTAAATGAGCATTTTGAGGGCAAGCTCATTTGTTGTCAGAAGGCGTTAGATACAACGCTCGGCAAATTTCGAGGCGATGGGCTGTACTTTAGCGTACTGCCCATTGCTGAGATAATTTGTTGGCGGAAGTAGATGACGCCTTATCACGATAAAGAACGACAAAATACTCTTTTTATTCACTCTCTTTTAGAACGATTAGGAAACACCCTACTTAAAGAATAGCTCGTAGAGGTCGAAGTTACCGATAAGCTCAATGCGGCGCTTACCCGCAATGACGTCGCTCTGTGGAAGAGCGATTGTTGCGCGCGATGACTCAATCACGCCGCGCTGCACTTCGGCAAGGTCGTCATAGATGCGGTACTCCACCTTGCCATCAAGCTCGCCAAGCATAAGCTCGCAGCTATCGGCAAATGGCAACTCCACAACCACGCTACCCTCAACCTTAACAAAGGTGAATGGGTTAGCGTCCCAACCGAAGTCCGCCTCAGCTACGGGATTAATCTCGAACGAGCGGATAGCGAGCCAGTTACGCTTTGCGCTCTCAAGTTTACGTATGCCGACATAGCGCGCCTCAATAGGCTCACCACGCCACTCAATCTCGTATACGCCCACCATAGGCTCTGTAAGTGCCACCCATGTCTCACCATCGGTAGAGTACTCCAAGATGCAGTGGTCAAAGTAGTCTACATCGTCCACTGAGTTGCGACCCTGAATGATGCGAACTTCGCGCACCTCACGCACGATGCCCATATCGACACCTACAAAGTGGTCGGTGCGCTGTGCCTCGCCAGAGTGGTAGTAGGTCTCGGGGTCGTTGTCGAACATATACTTAGCCTGGGGTGCACCCAACGAATTGTATGTGCCCACAGCAGCGAGGGTCGATGCCTTCTCGCCTGTGAGGCTCTCGTAGTATGCCGCAGCCATATCATCCATCATACGCTCATAGAAGGGGTGGAGCTTCATTGTGCCCACGCGGTGAGCATCGAATGCAGCGACCTCCTCCTCGGTCATAAGGTTATCTACATAGAGGTTCCAGAATGCGTCATAATCGCCAGCAGCATAGAGCTCGTAGCACTCAATAGCCTTCAAGCAGCGCTCGCCGAGCTTTGCAAACTCAACAAGCCAGGGACGAAGCTCCTCAAGGAGCGCCTTATTCTGCATAGCCTCCATCTGTGCAGGCACTGCCACGATGCGCACGAGCTCCTCCTTTAGGCGAGCAGCGACCTCAGCATCGTAATTAGCAAAGGTAAATGTCTCGGTCTCCCACGACTCCAAGCGGCGATAGCCTGTCTCGGTATCACACGAGTGGATGGCGAAGAGGCGGTAGGCCTCCTTAACCTCTGGTGCAACACACTCTATGGCGCGCTCCCAGCTATCCATAGGGTTGTAATTGTGTGGCGCCCATGCGTAATCAGCCGTACTGTATAGTGCGAGCTTCGATGCCTCGCCATGCTCCATGGGGTTGCTCACAATACCGCGTGCCTTCGTGGCATCCATCGTTGAGGCAAGACCATATACAGGACCCTGCATAACGATGTGGCGTGCGTAGTCCGTAACGGGGAAGTTCCACCAGAAGAGCGCGGGGCGCTGAATGCGTGATGATATCCACTCCATTGTAGACTCTGTCATGTTGCTACATACGGCATCGCCAGTCCAAAATACATCTACCGAGGGGTCGAGCTCGTTGCCGTAGATGATAAGGCTACCACGCTCCGTGGGGTTTGCCCAAAGGCGTGTGTACTCCGTGGGACATACGATAAGTGGCTCAACATCGCCCTTGACCTTCACGAAGTCTTCATTGAGGATGTTCATAAGCTCGGTCTGGTAGTAGGGATTTGTACCCGCACCCTCGATGTCGTCGAAGTGTACAGCAAAGGCGCGCACACCAAGGGCATACATAGCGTCAAACTTTCGGAGAAGATTCTGAATATCAGACTCTTCCCATTTGATATCCTTGCCTGGGTGCACCGCCCATACGAAGTGTACGCGGTTGCGCTTGCAGGCCTCCACCAACTCTTTAATCTCGGCAGCCTCCTCTTCGGGATACATCTCGCGCCAGTAGGGTGACGAGTGGTATGGGTCGTCCTTAGGACCATAGATGTAGTAGTTCATCTTGAAGCGACCATAGAAGTCGATAAGCGAGAGGCGTGTCTCGTGTGACCATGGTGTGCCGTAGAAGCCCTCCACCACGCCACGATACTTCAACTCGGGCCAGTCCTTGATGTACATTGCGGGGATTACACCCTCTGCCGCGATGGGACTCTCCACAATCTGACGTAGGGTCTGAATAGCATAGAAAGCACCCGCATCGTCGTAGGCATCGATGTCGATTGCACCCTTACTAATCTGGAGTGCATATGCTCCTGAGACATGCGCAAATACTCCATCCTTATCGCTCTCTGCGGTGTAGAACTTAATTCGAATTTTTGTACCCTTCTTACTCTGGTTGAGGAAGTTAAGTTCCTCTGCATAGTTAGTAGCATCGCCCACCAACTTTACACCCTTTGTGATGTCTACGCCGTCAGTTGTCATCGGCGCATAGAACTGTGGGAAGGGGTTGATAACGAGACCTCCGTGGTCGACCTTATGTCCAAGAATCTCGCCGAGATCCTGGCTCTCGCCACGCTGTGACGAAAGGTCCTGTGCCATAGCTGCGCCGAGCGAGAGTGCCGCCGCGAGTGCCATAGCAAACATAAAACGAAATTTGTTCATCATAGTATTTTAGGTTTATAATTCTCTAATTCGCAAAGATACAAAAAAAAGTGGAATAGACAAAAAAAGAGAGTACCCAACCTTTCGGTTAGGCACTACCCTATTTTCACATCAAGATATGAGCACTCGCAATCGGCGAGGTACTTTATGCTATTGCCCATTAATGAGGCATAGGTGGTCTACCGCCAGGGAAGCCGCCACGCATACCCGCACCTGGCGCTACATCCATGCCGTAGTCGCTGGGGTTCTGTGAGCCCCTCTTACCGAAGAGGCGAAGGTTATAGTTGAACTGCACGGTGAAGTAGCGACCTACGACGCTGTTCCATGCGTTCTGTGTGTAACCGCTACCCACGGTACGAGCGAAGGCTGCATTCTCGTTGAGGAGGTCGTTGACACCCACCAAGATCTCGCCCTGCTGGTTTTTGAAGAGTTTCTTACCGAGGTATACGTTACAAATGAGGTAGTCCTCGTTGTAGTTGTTGGTAAAGCCGATGTAGTGATTGTAGTTTACCGCAGCGGTGAGCGTAAAGCCCTTCCAGAATACCCACTTCAACGAGCCAGATGCTGTGTGGTTAAAGTACTGGTTGTTCATATTTCTACCTGCGAGAGACTGCTTCGCATCGTTGTAAACGCCGTTCCACTGGATGGTGAAGTCGATGTTCTCCGAGATATTACTACCAAGCGACACCGTAGCATCGTAACCCATGGTGCTGGTGATGTTAAGTTGGTCGTTAATCATTGATGGTGTGCGTGTCCAGCTATATCCCACCATAACGTTAAGGTTACACTTGATGGGCGAGATTGGGAAGCCATAGCTGACGTGCGTACGCAACGAACTTGCACCATTCATATTTGCATATGTCGAGTACTGCAATGGGTTGTACTCCTCGCCATCTATAGTGATGGTCTCTGGGTTGTAGTAGATGCTCTGACCGATATAGTCCTGAGTGATGTTACCCGAGAACATCCACATGAAGGTACGACCCTTCTCGATATTTGAGCGCACATAGTGGAAGTTGATACGGTGGTTGTACGATGACTTGAGGTATGGATTACCCTTCGTGATATACTGCGCATTAGAGACATCATAGATATTCTGCAAGTTACGCACATCGGGGTTCTGAGTATATGAGGTCAAAAAGACGCGGATAGAGTTCTCAGGGTTAAACGCCACATTACCCATCATGAAGTAGGTCAAATGGTCATAGTCGCGCTTGATATACTCATCCTTGACCATGCCATCGAGCATAGAGTGCTGATAGAATATATTTGCGATAAACGTATTGCGGTTCTTGGCATAGCGGAAACCAGGACCCACACGGTGCTCCATGCTACGGCTATCGGTATATGACGATAGCGATGCATCGGGTGTAAGACCCGTGATGTTGTAGTCGGAACCCGTGATGTATGCCGTTTTTGTGATATCCTGATTCTCCATGTCGAAGCGGTACTGCATACTCACCTGAGCATACTGCGCTACAGGCTCAGTGTATGTTACATTAGCGCGAATATCAGTCTCACCCTGTGGAGCATACGCCGAAACATAGCGGAGGTCGGGCATCCAAATACCCTGCTCCTCGTTATAGAGCGTAGCGAGGTTCGAGTAGCTATTGGTCAACGATCTTGGAGTGTTACGCACCGCGAAGCGACCATCTACCGTAAGTGTACGGCCATCCTTGCCGAGCTTAACACGATACTGCAAGAACTCGCTTACGCGGAAGCCACGAGTATATGATGAGGCATCCGTACCGTTGAAAATCATCTCGTAAGGCAAGCCCTTCTCCTCTGCCGACACGCCACACTGCTCGCCATACTTTTGGCTATAGGGGTCGTTACCCTGGAAGCTGAGGTTGGTGCGCGACATCAACGACATATTGCTATTAATGCTCCAGTCGAGACGCACATTTAAGCGGTGATTGTAGTTGTGTGTCTCAGACTCACCCACCTGCTCGAGTTCATCCTCAGGCGATGGGAACTCATACCAACGCTGGAGATAGTTCTTATCGCGAGTCTTGGTGTCGTTGAAGAAGTATGAGCCGTTGAGTTTAACCTTGTCACCCTCGCCCCACGAGTCAGAGTACTGAACACCTATTGAGCCTACACGAGCAACACCACTCTGAGGACGCACCATATACTGTCCTACGCCACGACCCATGCCACCGCCGGGACCACCCTGACCACCACCAGTTACACCGATGATATCCTCAAACGAGAAGTTCTGCTGGTTAACATTGTTAAAGAGGCCAATAACAGAGATGCGGCTTGAGCCTTGGAAGATGTTGACATTACCACCAATATTGAACTTATGGTGCGATGTCACATCGCTAAACTCCGACTGATATACATCACTATTCTCGAAGCTTGGGTCGGGACTACCGCCATCAATATCGGGCTGATAACCATATCCTCCATATATCTTACCGAAGATGCCCTGACGCATATTTGAGTGGGTAACGATGTTGATAGCCTTGAAGCCCTCACCATCATCCATACCAGAGAACTCGGCGTTATCCGAGAGTTTATTAAATACCTCGATGCGGTCTACTGCCTGTGCGGGGAGCGAGTTTAGCGCCGTAGATACATCCTCACCAAAGAACTCCTTACCGTCGACATAGATCTTACGCACCTGCTCACCCTGCGCCTCAACCTGGCCGTTAGAGATTGTGATACCTGGCATCTTTTTCAAGAGACCCTCCACATCGGCATCTGCAGCCACCTTAAATGCCGCAGCATTATAGGCTACAGTATCGCCATTCTGCGATGTACGCAACGCCTGCACCTCCTTAACTACGGCCTCAATCTCCACAGCCTCGGGCATAAGCTCCACTACACCAAGTTCGGCACTGTGTGTGAGTGTCACATGATGCGTTTGCGTAGCATAGCCAATAAACGATATGGTCACGACATAATCTCCTGCCGCAAGTCCCGACACCGTAACACTACCCTCAGCACCCGACACAGAGTGGCGACCAGCACTCTGGCTACCCTCCTTGCGTACCTCCATGATAGCGCCAATAATACCCTCCTTGCTATCGCCATCGATGATGCGTGCCGTCACCTTTCCCGATTGCGCCATGGCTGGAAGCGCCATGAGCAAAAAGGCAACGAATGTAATCAATCTCTTCATAAAGTATAATGTTTTACGTTTTATTTTTTCGCACAATACAGCGCTACGAAGTTAATACATTTTATCTAATAAATGTATTATAAAAGGGTGAAACGGCAAAAATAGGGGGTCAGTTACCCGACTCCCTATCCTTACTTACCGAATAATGGGTCTATCTGCCCCCACGATTGCCATGACCACCATGTCTGCCATCATGACCTTTGCCATCTCTACCACCGTTGTGGTTGCCGTGTGCATGGCCTCCAGGTCTCTTGTTTCCGCGTGGCTTGTGACCATTATAGTGGTGCTTATCACCATGCTTTGGACCGTGATGATGGTGACATCCGTAGTGCGCGCCATGTGGTGGAGGTGGTGGAGGACATCCAATGTGGAAGAGTTCATTGCACCCATTTGCTGGCGGCATATTTACATTTATCACAACCTTCTTAGGCTTGCCATCAAGCGCCATATTCGCGTCATTCGCCATAGCCGAGCCGAGTGCCATCACCGAAAACACAAGGCTTAAAAACATCATCTTCTTCATAGCTTTTCGTATTAAGGGGTTTTACTCTTGTTAACTTTTGTAGGATATATCTCTTCACCTATTGCAAAGTTACGTCAAGATTTTGGGGTATGGAGTTCAGATGTGTGTGAAACGGCAATATAGCAAGTTGAAGCGACAATATGCAGGGGGTGAAGCGAATGGTGAAAATGAGGGATGAGGCGCTCACCAATTTCTTGTCAGAGTGGTGCAGATGTGTCGCTGACATGAAAAATCCACCGATGGGTAGTACTTAAGCGTACGTCCCATTGGTGGATTTGATTGAAGCGGCGCAGATGCGCCACTATCACAAGAAATTACTGGAGCCAGCGTTTAAACTCTGGCACCCTCGCCTTTGAGATTATTATGCGCTCGGGGGTCTCCATAATTAGGTTGAGCGCAAGACGAGAGCCAAACCATACGGCAATATCCTTGACAGCCTTGCGTGCGATGATGAATTGGCGGTTAGCACGGAAGAATTTGTTTTGATCAAGTTGCTGGGTGAGAGTCTCAAGAGTCTTATCAACGGGGTATGTAACGCCGTCGATTGTTGTGAGTGTTACGCGCTCAGCAAAGGTATAGAAGTATGCCACATCATCCATAGATATGGGTATGAGCTTATCCTTAAAGCGCACGATGATGGTGCGCAAAGCGTCACTATCTACATCTGCCACAAGCACCTCAATGCTCTTTGTGACATTCTCGCGCTCGGTTGCTGTAAGACGCTGCAACTTGTCGAGTGCGCGCTGTAAGTCCTCCTCCTTGAAGGGCTTAAGGAGGTAGTCTATGCTGTTTACCTTAAATGCCTCAAGAGCATACTCGTCGTATGCCGTGGTGAAGATTATGGGGATGTTTATCTCCACGCTCTGGAAGATGCGGAACGAATCACCATCGGCGAGGTGTATATCCATGAATACAACATCGGCATCCACCTCCTGCGAGAAGAACTCCACGGCCTCCTCGACAGATTCGAGCACACAGAGGATATCGACACTGGGATTTATGTTTTTGAGCATGCTACGAAGATTCACCGCTGCAGCGGTCTCATCCTCTACTATGACAACCTTATTTATCATCTCTTATTTGGGTTTTCAAGAGGTAGACGCACCATGAAACGCTCTGCCTCGTCAATTATCTCAATATCTTTTCCTGCGATTATCTGCCAACGACTACGCAGATTATCAAGGCCTATGCCTGTTGATGGTTCTACGTTGAGCTTAGGGTGCTTGGCATTCTCAATCTCCAACACACCATCCACCACACGAATCGCAACATGGAGGGGATTCTTCGTTGTTATACTGTTATGTTTCACCGCGTTACCTATCAACGGCTGCAACGACAATACGGGGAGTGTCCACCCCTTGTACATATCGTCTACATCGAAGTCGAAGAAGAGCTTATCGGCATAACGTATCTTAAAGAGGTAGGCATATGCCTCGGCAAACTCCAACTCCTCCTTAAGTGTCGTGGTGCTCGACTTACCATTCTGAATGATGTAACGGAAGGTGTAGGATAGCTGGTCGATATACTCGAGTGAGTGCTTCTGGTCACCATCGCGCACAAGCATGGCAAGAGAGTTCAACGAGTTGAAGAAGAAGTGTGGGTTGATTTGTCCCACAAGCATGTTATAGCGTGTTGAGAGGTTCTCGGTTTTTAGGCGCTCATTCTCCACAACGATGGTCTGCTGCTGACGCATCAGGGTGTAGATGCGTGCATAGAGTACCGTAACTACAAGTGTAAAGAGACACTTTGTTAGCACTATTATATAAGTGTTGTCGCGGGGGTTACTACGGAAGAAGAAGTCGAGCTTCATATCTCCATCGTTGAACGACATCACAGGCGCAAAGTATATCGCCACGGATGTAAGCACAAGCAATAGGAGTATGCGACGTATGACCACCCAGCGACGATTGTGCTGCGTATTACCGCCGAATGCAAATATAGCAATCATTAGGAATGATAGCGCCGTGTAGTAGAGTATCTGCCACACGAACTCCACAGTGCGACTTGGACGGTCAAACACAGCGTCAAAGTCGAAGGGCGCCCCATTAACCTTATATAACTCATCGAGTCGATTATGAGGCGTGGCAACGACACCACTATCATACTTGCGAGGTTCACGCACGGTGAACGTAACATGGTCAGCCTCCTTGAGTTTGTAGTTGTATACCTGCCATGCCGAGACGTAGACACTGTCGCGCTTCTCGCAATCACAGATGATGTAACCGTGCATATCTTGATCGAGGTGGAGCACTCCCGAAGTGTGCTCACCCTCAGGCACTTCACTCATCTTTCGCTCACCCATGCCACTCTCGGTGATTATGGGCATTAGTAGATATGAGAAGTTGATGACAAGACTCAAGACTATCGCCACCAGTATATGTACCAAAACATCTTGCCTAATACGACGCATAACGAAAGTTTATGATTAGTGTTTAAGTATAGGGGGAGTTTTAAGGAGTTTAAGGAAGTTAAGGAGTTTAATGAGTTTAGAGAGCAGAATCACTAAGTTCTCTAAGTTCTCTAAGTTCTCTAAATTTCCTAAATTTTCAGACAAGCAAAGCGTCAAAGATTGCCCCACACCACAGGAAATAATTTGTTGTCAGAAGGGGTCATATGTGGTAGTGGGTCGCAGACTGCCAAAGCGGAGCATACATAACGTATGTGAGCATTTGGCAGGCAAGCCCAATGCCGCAGATGTGCCCCTTATCACAACAAATTACTCGTACCAAGAGGCATATGTGCGATAGTCGCGGGCCGTGCGCTTGATGATATGCTCGCGCTGCTCGGGTGTCACATCCTTAACCTTCTTGGCGGGCACACCTGCATATACAGAGTTGGGTTCGAGCTTCTGGTTCGACAGGACAAGGGCATTTGCAGCAACGATGCAGCCTGTGCCTACTACGGCGTTGTCGAGGATTGTTGCACCCATGCCGATGAGGCAGTCATCCTCGATGATAGCGCCATGGATGACGGCGTTGTGACCCACGGATACGTAGTTGCCGATGTGTGTCTGCGAGGGCTTTGGCGAGCCGTCGTAGAGGGTGTGGATGACCACGCCATCCTGGATGTTTGTATGGTTGCCGATGGTGATGGCGTTAACATCGCCGCGGAGCACTGCGTTATACCAAATTGAGCAGTTCTCGCCAATCTTTGTGTTGCCTATGATTGTAGCATTCTCTGCCAACCAAGTGTCCTTACCAATCTCGGGCTCGTAGCCGCGTACCTTTCTAATTAAAGCCATAGTATTTTATATTTTATTTATTATCAGTCTGCTGTCTCTCTATTGCCTTTGCCTCATTCCAGTATGAGTCCATCTCCTCGAGGGTCATGTCGCGGAGGCTCCTACCCTGCTCCTCAGCGCGCAGCTCCACATGGTTGAAGCGGCGTATAAACTTCTTGTTTGTGCGCTCAAGGGCTCCCTCAGGGTCGATGCCGTAGAGGCGGCAGGCGTTGATGAGGGCGAAGAAGAGGTCTCCCATCTCGTCGGTGAGGCGCTCGTGGTCCTTAGCCGCGAGCTCGGCATCCACCTCCATAAGCTCCTCCTTGACCTTAGCCCATACATCCTCCTTTTTCTCCCAGTCGAAGCCCGTTGCCGCAGCCTTCTCGCCAATGCGGAACGACTTTACCATGGCGGGTAGCGATACGGGGACACCACCCAATGCGCCACTCTTGCGATTCTTCTTGCGCAGCTTGAGCGCCTCCCAGTTCTGCTTAACCTCCTCGGGGGTATCGGCGTGGATATCGCCATATACATGCGGGTGGCGATATATCAGTTTGTCGCACACGCCATTAGCCACATCGGTATAGTTGAAAGCACCAGCCTCCTCGCCAAGCTTTGAGTAGAAGACAACGTGCAGGAGCAGGTCGCCGAGCTCCTCCTTTATGCCCTCCATATTCTTATCCGTTATGGCATCCGCCAATTCGTATGTCTCCTCTATGGTGTTGTTACGCAGCGAATCGAATGTCTGCTCTCTATCCCATGGGCACTCCGCGCGGAGCTTGTCCATAACATCCAACAGACGCGATGTCGCCATCTTTGCCTCGTCTCTATTCATAGTTATAAAGTAGTTTTGCGTTTAATCTTTCGGAATGGTAGTTTCATGACGCCAAAGAATGCCTCACCGAAGATGCCTGACGACATCTTTGATGTTCCCTCCACGCGGTCTATGAAGATGATGGACACCTCACCAATCTTGTAGCCGAGCCTCCATGCCGAGTACTTCATCTCTATCTGGAAGCCGTAGCCATTCATCTGCACGCGGTCGAAGTCTATGGCGTCGAGCGCCTCGCGACGATAACCCACAAAACCCGCCGTAGCATCACACACGGGCATCGAGGTCACAAAGCGCACATACTTAGATGCGAAATATGACATTAGGAGTCGTCCCATGGGCCAGTTCACCACATTGACACCCTTCGAGTAGCGCGAGCCTATAGCCATGTCCTTATCCTCAAGCATAGCATCGAGGCGTGTGAGGTCGTCGGGGTTGTGCGAGAAGTCGCAGTCCATCTCGAATATGCGGTCGTAGCCATGCTCCAGGGCATACTTGAAGCCCGCGATATAGGCAGTGCCAAGACCGAGTTTTCCCTCACGCTCAATCATATGCAGACGCCCCGCATAGCTCTTCTGCTCTTCACGAACAATATCTGCAGTGCCATCAGGAGAACCATCGTCAACGATGAGGAGGTCGAACTTTAGGTCATCCTCCATCACGCGGTGTATCATTTTCGAGATATTCTCGCGCTCGTTGTATGTGGGTATGATAATAAGTCGTTTCATCACATCATATTATTAAACTTGCGACCTCCGAAGATGTAACGCAAGATGATTGAGTATCTATATATGTTGGTCACCTTTTTCTTACGCACCACAGCCCTACGCTTACGACTGAGCTTGCCATGCCACGCTATAAACTCACCCCACGCACGCACTATAGCCCACGCACGATGCGGATGTAGCGTGATGAGATTTACGCACGCCTCGAGCATATCGGTCATGGGACGCACCACAGCGACCACGGCACGCTGCATGGGCGATGCACACTTAAAGAGCATAGCGAGGTTATTACGGTGGTTAAGAAATATCTTGCGTGACGATGCAGGGAGCGTGCCACCACCGAGGTGGTAGACCACCGACTTAGGCTCGATGACTATGCGCCAGCCCGCCAACTGCATGCGCCACTGCAGGTCTATCTCCTCCATATGGGCAAAGAAATCTTCGTCGAAGCCCCCGAGAGAGTGGAACACCTCTCTGCGGCAACACATCGCCGCACCACTTGCCCAAAATATATCTCTGCGGTCATCATACTGGCCCTTGTCCTGCTCGACATTCGAGAGTATGCGACCACGGCAAAAGGGGTAGCCGAGATAGTCGATGAAGCCTCCCGAGGCACCAGCATACTCAAACTTTGTGCGCTCCATATCTGCTAAAAGCTTGGGCGCAACCGCCGCAACATCACTCTCCTTGTCGAGCACCTCGACAAGGGGCTGCCACCACCCTGCCGTCACCTCGACATCGGAGTTTAAGAGTAGCACATACTCTGTATCTACCTCTCGCAGTGCGCGGTTATATCCACCAGCAAAGCCATAGTTACGGTCGAGGCATATTACCCTAACATCGGGATAGTTCAATCGTAGCCACTGCAACGAGTCATCCGTAGAGCCATTATCAGCAACGATAACCTCGGCATCACCCGCGGTGTGGGCAACGACACTCGGCAGGTATCGCTCCAAGTGGCGACGGCCATTCCAATTGAGTATGACTACGCTGAGTCGTGCCATTGCTACTACTCCTCGTCGTTATCGTTATCGGTGTCGGCACTACGCTCCGCCTTTGGGTCGTAGCCCTCAACCACAATCACAAACTCGCCTTTAGGCTCATGAGCCTTGAAATGTGCAATAGCCTCGGCAATAGTACCACGCACCGTCTCTTCAAACTTCTTGGTTATCTCCCTCACCACAGCCACTCTACGCTCCGCGCCAAAGGTCTCGGCAAGCTGCTCTAAGCACTTAACAACGCGATATGGCGACTCATAGAAGATTATGGTACGGGGCTCTGTTGAGAGTTCATCAAGGCGCTTCATGCGGCCCTTCTTTTGCGGAAGGAAGCCCTCGAAGCAGAACCTATCACATGGGAAGCCACTCTGCACAACAGCAGGAATAAGCGCTGTAGCGCCAGGCAATGTCACCACCTCGATACCCTCCTCGACACATCGGCGCACAAGCAAAAAGCCTGGGTCTGAGATGCCAGGTGTGCCAGCATCCGACACCAAAGCTACATCCTTGCCCGCAGCTATAGACTCCACAACACGACCTACCGTGGCGTGCTCGTTGAACTTATGGTGCGAGTGCATAGGCTTCTCAATGCCTAAGTGGCGCATAAGGTGAGACGATGTGCGCGTATCTTCAGCAAGGATAAAGTCTACCTCCTTAAGTACGTTTATGGCGCGTAGGGTTATATCCTCAAGGTTGCCAATGGGTGTGGGTACGATATATAGTTTTGCCATAGGAAGGTGTCTACTTTGAATTTTTATAGAGTTTTGTGGTACGTCTATGATAGTTTGCGTTCAAGAAGCGATACGAGGAGTTTTGCACCCTCCGAATCGGGATTCCAACGGAAGTTTTCGACGATGTATATCATGCACTCATCGAGGTCATCAAACTCATTGAGGCGCGTAATAGTCTTGTCGTAGAGTGTTGCATCGCCACCAAAAAGGTCGCGTATCATCAAGAATCTATCGTTGAGACCTATCGCCTTGCGTACGTCGGTAATGCGGTTGAATGCCGCCGTTGGCTGCTCTTCAGCCATCTTGTCGGCGAGCGTAGTTACATTCTTGGCGATGACATCACCCAAACGCTGTGGTCCCTCCTCTCGAGGCTCAGGTGCAGGCTGTGGCGCAACAATTGTTGTCACCTCCGTAGACTCCACTACTGGCTCTGCGGCAGGCGTAACACCCTTAGGCACATCGTATAACGAAATCATCCTACGACCACCCTTTGTGCGCACTGGAATATCGGCCATATCAAATAGACCTCCACCAACAGGACGCTCTTGGGCACTCTCCGCAATCTCTGTCTCAAGTTCTTGCTCCGCCTCAGATACCTGTTCGGCCTCAATACTTTGCTGTGGTTCAGAATCTTGGTCAGTCTCAACATCTTGCTGTGGCATAGACTCTTTCGCTTGCTCAGACTCTTGTTCAGACTCCACCTCTTGCTGTGGTTCAGTCTCTTGCTCAGTCTCTATGGCATCCTCAGCGTTAGGCTCGACGATGGAGATGCTATCGTCACCCGAGAGTCCCAATATGGCATCTATATCGAGAGCATCATCAAAGGCATCACCCACAGACTCTACTGGCGTTACTATGTCGGAGGGCATAACACTCTCCGCAAGGCCCACTGCAGCATTGCTCTTCACTGCTTCACCCTCCACAACATCTACCGATGGTGCTGCATCATCCATGACTGATTGGGGGTTATAGTCGAGTAGTTCGTCATAGATGCGACGCAACTCCTCGAGCGCCATATCGCGCTCAATGCGTGGCACGTCACCACTCATATTCCACTTCTCGACCATGCTCGTTAGGCGCGACAAACGCTCATCTACTCTCTTTAGTGCCATATTTCGTAACTATATATAGATATATACAACGTATCAAAGGTACAAAAAAAAGTGTGAATGGCAAAATTTTAGACTAATAAAGTTTTGGGGTGTGGGTGTTTATATGGCGTGTGTTATGGCGATAGTGAATGAGAACCACTATATTTCTTATCAGAGTGGTGCAACCACTATATATTTCTTGTCAGAGTGGTGCAACCACTATATATTTCTTGTCAGAGTGGCGCAACCACTATATATTTCTTGTCAGAGTGGCGCTAATTTGGCGCCGATAAAGAGAAAGAGCGGATGGGACATACTTAGCGTATTTCCCATTCGCTCTTTGGATTGAGGTGGCGAAGTAGCGCCACTATCACAAGAAATATCACAAGAAATAAACGAGGTCGTCAAGGGCAATGTAGAGCGGTGTATTCGCTCCCCACTCTCCTACATCGGTGGTCTCAATGGTAACACGCACACGGTCGTAATCGCTGCCGAGGTTGACGAGAGAATACTCCGTCCAGTCGGTTGCCATTATGCGCTTACCATCGCGATAATCAACAACATAGCACTCGTCAACACCTGTAATCTCGTTACCCTTCATGCCAGTGAATACAACCTTGAGGTAGTCGCCATCGGTGAAGGCGCGGGCAAAGTCATTGATAGCCTCGTCGGTGATTGAGGCGTAGGTATATGTTGTGAGGTTAAGCTTCACATCAGAGAGGTGGACAGCCTTCTTGAGCACTATATCGCATGGCTCGTTGAAGGAGTCATAGTAGTAGATAAGGAAGTTGTCACCCGATGCTGCATGGTCGTTGAAGACGGCATACTGGTTGGCAAAAAGGCCATTTGCAGGGTCGGCATCCTTAACATTTGAGAGGGCAAAACCACCCCAGTAGGCATACTCCTCGTTGTAGAAATATTCGAACTCAAACACCTCATTCTCAAAGCCGAAGACACTCTCCTGAGTCATAGCGACATCGAAGTTCTCAACCTCGTTATTAGGCTTGTGGTCAACGCTATCGGGCTCACACGCCACAATACCCAAAAGGACTACAGCAAACATCAACTTTCTCATAGACAATTATTTATAAAAATGATACAATATCATAAGCGCGGTATGCAGACTTATCCCAGCGTGGAAGTTTTGCATCGCTCACATCGGCAACACTTAGCGCTATTACGATAGCCTCACCATCATAGTCGTAGCCCACAGAGAGTGGGAGCACCTTTGAGCCGTTGCGCTCAAGTGTAAGTGTGATGTAGTCTATGCCCATAGCCTCGCTCTTGGGCGTAAGCTTCACAACCACACTCTCATTGGCGGCGCTTATCACCTCCGACGCAAACTCATTTGGCACGAAGTCGAAGGCACGCGTGGGGTTAGACAATAGGTCGCACGCTTCGAGGTTTACCCTATCTTCAACAACCTCCTTACGCTCATTATTCACCTCATAGCGGAGCACACCATCGCTAAAGACCTCCATAGTGCCAAGCGTGATGTAGTAGGCATCACCCTCAACCATGAAGTAACCATTTATGTAGGTCTCACCCACAATAGGATCGTTCATCGTCACTGTGATATGCATAGCATAACGTTCACCGAGGGAGTTATCTAATTTCAAGAGCCACTCTGTAGCACTCTGCGCGCTCACAACACCGAGTGTCGAGAGCAAAAGCATAACTGTTGCAACAATCTTTTTCATAGCACATTAGAATATACCCAACTCCTGGAGGCGAGCCTCAAGAGAGGGAAGGTCATAGTATTTAATTTCGCGGGGCTTGGAGCCAATCTGCGGGCCTACAATACCTGCACGCTCAAGCTGAAGCATGATGCGTCCAGCACGGTTGAAGCCCACCTCGAAATTACGCTGAATCATAGAGGTTGAGATAACACCACTCGACACTGCCTCGCGGGCAATCTCACCAAACTTAGCATCGAACTTCTGTGGTGCGCCACTCTCCTCCGAGCCAAAGCCAACTGATGCCTCGCCACCACCCTGCTCAGGAACATAGTCTGGGAGATTATAGGCTGCAGGGTAGCCCTGCTGCGAGCTGATATGCTCGACTATATTCTCCACCTCAGGCGTATCGACAAAGGCGCACTGGATGCGCGTGGGCTCACCACCACTCAAGAAGAGCATATCGCCACGACCGATAAGCTGGTTAGCACCAGGCTGGTCGATGATTGTACGCGAGTCGGTCATCTGCATAACGCGGAAGGCGATACGCGCAGGGAAGTTTGCCTTGATACCGCCAGTGATAACCTTAACATCGGGGCGCTGCGTAGCCACGATGAGGTGGATACCGATGGCACGAGCCTTCTGCGCAAGGCGCATGACGGGTGCCTCAACCTCCTTGGCTGTCATGATAAGATCAGCAAACTCATCTATAATCACCACGATATATGGCAAATAGCGATGACCATGCTCAGGGTTAAGACGTCGAGCCACGAACTTTTCATTATATTCTACAATGTTCTTTGCATGCGCCTTCTTGCAGAGCTCCAAGCGGTTGGCCATCTCAGTGCAGAGGGCATTAAGCGTATATACAGCCTTCTTGGGGTCAGTAACGATAGACTCATCCTCCGACTCCATCTTTGCAAGGAAGTGACGCTCGAGCTTATTGTATAGCGAGAACTCCACCATCTTGGGGTCTATAAGCACGAACTTAAGCTCTGCGGGGTGCTTACGGTAGAGCAACGATGTGATGATGGCGTTCAAACCCACAGACTTACCCTGACCCGTAGCACCCGCAACCAACAAGTGCGGCATCTTCGCAAGGTCGAATGTGTAGTTCTCGTTCTGGATGGTGCGACCAATTACCACTGGAAGCTCAGCCTTGGAGTTCTGGAACTCCTCACTACATATAGCTGAACGCATAGAGACAATCTGCTTGGTCTGATTTGGCACCTCAATGCCAACAGTACCCTTGCCCGGTATTGGAGCGATGATACGCACCTTATCCGCCTTAAGATTCTGCGCCAAGTCATCCTCCAAACCCTGGATGCGCGAAATCTTAACACCAGGCTCCTGCACGATCTCATAGAGCGTGACAGTGGGACCCACCGTAGCATGCATGCTTATGATGGGAATATGAAAATGCAGCAAGGTCTCACGAATACGCTCCTTATTTCTAAAAATCTCCTCCTCGTCAAAGGCCGACTGCGACTTATGCTCACAAAGCAATGCTGGCGTGGGTGCCTGATAGTTGTATAGGTCGCGCATGGGGTCGTATAGGTCGATGTCGATATCCTCCTCATTGACTTCCTTAACATCATTTTGCGTTACAGTGACCACAAGACCCTCTGCCCTATCCTCAACATACATCTCATCATGCTCGTCGCTATCCTCAACCGACTCTGTCACCTCATCCATTGGCACAATGGGTGGAGCAACAGGGGCATCAACAACCTCCACATCGCGAGGCACAACGCTAAAGCCCTCGTCATCTACGACCTCCTCAGGAGGAGTAGGCACATTGTTATCATCACTGGGGGCAACCTCCTCGCCCGCCTCCATATCATCACGCTTCTCAACGCTAAAGATAACATCCTCCTCGACAACTCTTTGGGGTGGAACGACAGGCGAAACGACATCCTCTACTGGCTGTGGCACAACATCTTCGACACCCTGCACAGACTCCTGCTCCTCAATAGACTCCTCAATAGGTTCCTCAACAGGCGTTTCAGGCTCTACCTCCCCACCACGACGCTCGTCACGCTTAGCACGCGCCTTAGCAAAGAGTCTCTTTGTCAATGCCGACAGTCCCTCAAAGCCCGCAACACCCCAGTTGCCAAGCATCTGCAAGAAGTTACGGTTGATAAATACACCCGTAGCAATCCAGCCTACAAGAATCACAAGTAGAGTGCCGATGAAGCCGATGTGAGATGTTAGCCAAGTGCTCAACGCCAAACCATACTCACCACCTAAGCCCGAACCAAAGAGGCTCCAGCTTGTGCCAAATACCGCGCCGAAAGTTAGCATACCCATGATGAGTACAAAGGCGTGGATAAATACAACGCGTGGTAAACGTAAGGGCTTAAAGCGGAAGAGTCGCCAGCCAAGGATTGTGGTAAAGATGGGTATCACAATGGCGAAGATGCCGAAGCCTCCGCCCACCATCTTCTGCGCTACACGAGCACCCATAGGGCCACAGATGTTGCTATATACAACATCTACGCGGGGGTTAGTCTCGTTCAGAGCACTCATATCCACCTTCCAATAGAAGAGATATGAGAGTATCGAGCAGATAAGAAAGGCTCCAAGGACAAGGAGTGTAAAGCCTCCTATAAGTCGCACATTGTCCCAACGTGATAACCCTCCCTTTTTACCAGCATCACTCTTTTTTGTATTCTTACTTTTTGCCATAATTCTATTACTCTATTTCTCCATTTCCATAATTCGCTCGGCCTTAAGCTCTAAGCGCATGCGATAATCCTCCGAGGCGAAGGTTATAAAGCGCATCGTGGGAGTGTTATCCCTCGACGCAGCAATATCGTACCTATCTAACAACCACTCTACCCTACGCGCAACCGCAGCACCCGAATCGATGACCTCTATGCCCGAGCCGGCAATCACACGCTCTATAGTTGGGCGCAAGAAGGGGTAGTGTGTACACCCCAAAACCAACCTATCAACGCCATTACCAAGCAACGGCTCTATAGCCCTGCGCACAAGATGTTCAGCCTCCTCGCTATGTTCCATATCCCTCTCCACAAGTTCAACAAAACCCTCGCCTACGACCTTTACCACCTCGACATCCGATGCCCAGCGCGCTGCCGTGGTTAGGAACATATCACTCGAGAGGCTATGCGCAGTTGCCAACACTGCAATCTTACGCGTCTTGGTAGTGAGGCAGGCGGGCTTCACAGCGGGTTCTAAGCCCACGATGGGCATATCTGGCCAACGCCTACGCAACGTCTCCACAGCGGCTGTAGTAGCGGTATTACACCCCACAACGACCATCTTAACACCCTCCTCAACAAGGCGCTCTACGGCCTCGATGGCGAAGCCCTCAATATCGGAGCGCGACCTACCGCCATAGGGGCAGTTCTTGCCATCGCCGAGATATATCAACGACTCATGAGGAAGCAATCTGCGTAGCTCGCGCCACACCGAAAGACCTCCAAAACCCGAATCGTAGACTCCTATGGGTGCGTTATTCATTATACTACAGTTTTTTAACTATATACTCCACTACATCATCATCACTCATCGTGGTACAGTCCACCGTGATATGCGCCTGGGTGTAGTACTCCTCGCGCTCGCGCATCTGTTGGTGCATAAACACAAGTAGCTCTTCATCGCTCTTACCCCTAAACATGGGGCGCTTCTCCCTGCCATAATCCGAGAGGCGCGAGAGTATCTGCTCTGGAGTGCGACGCAGGTAGATGGTAACTCCCGAGCGGAGCATCCACTCCATATTATCTCGCCACGTTGGCAGACCACCGCCTGTAGCTATCACAAGGTCCATAGCCTCATTTGCCAAGCCCTCGACAGCCCTACGCTCAGCGATGCGAAAGTACTCCTCACCCTCGTAGTGAAAAATATCGGCGATGGGTGCACCCACCTGTTGCTCCACAACATTGTCCGTGTCGACAAAGCGCAAGCCCATGCGGCGTGCAAGGCGCTTACCCAACGAGCTCTTACCAGAGCCTGCATATCCCACCAAGAATATAATCATAATACCATGAATTAGAATAAGTTGAGCTGCGAAGCACCAAGTATCTCAGTCTCCTCGGCACGCTCGTTATAGTCGACATTAGGGTCGGCGCTTATCTCCTCGCCCACGATGTCGTCCATGTCGATAGCCTCATCCTCACCCATATCCTCATCCATGAGTGGTTCATCCATTGGCTCCTCATCATCCAACTCTGGCTCGATGAAGCGCAGCGTAGCAACCTCGTATGTTGTGAGGCGCTTACCCTTAGCACGGTGGCTCTTAACGGCGATAAACTCATCCACATCGACCATCTCCACGGGGCGCTGCTCATGCTGACCACCAAACGTAATCTCAAGCTGAGCACCCTTACGATAGGTTATAGTCTCGAAGCGCATGGGGGCACCCTCATCCAAGAAGAACTGTATCTTATCACCCTCCTCAAGCTGGAAACGCTTCATATAGTAGTAGTTCTGCTCGCCATCGTAGTAACATAGAGCATAGACACGACTCGGTATGTAGCGCTCCACACGGATAGTATCATCGGGGAAGTGCTGTTGCACATCAAAGCCAGTGATGTAGTACTGGTTCTTGGCTGTCCACACAACAATCTTATCCTCGCCCTTGAACTCGCCGAGGAGCATGCCACGACCATCGGTATTGAGGCGGCGTTCATCCTCGTCGTACCATATATTCTCACCTCCGAGCGTCGAAGCACAACGCTCCTTGAGTACAATCTTATTGATTGGGAAGCGTGTCACAAGGTTACCCACACTCT
>JAZRAW010000054.1:0-5048 GCA_045634765.1 Alistipes sp. | reverse complement strand
TAACCGCATGCTCCGTCGCACCATCCGCGACCATGCCACACGCGGCAACAACGCCTTGCGCACACTCCAGATGTGGCCCTCGGTACGCCGTGGCGAGGAGAAGCACATCTTCCCCTATCAGGAGAATGCCAACGTGATGTTCAACTCATCGCTCTTCTACGAGATATCGGTGCTCCGCGCCATTGCCGAGCCCGTGCTCCGCGAGGTACCCGACACCGTGCCCGAGTATGCTGAGGCTAAGCGCATGCTTAAGTTCCTTGACAACTTTGTGCCTATCGAGCCCGACGAAATACCACCCACCTCGCTCCTCAGGGAGTTTATCGGTGGTAGCTCATTTAAGTATTAAACCAATGTTATATAACTGCATTAATAAAATACTATGAAAAAACTTTTCTATATATTATCATTGTCACTATTAACATGTATATCATGTAATGAGAATTCACATATAGACAATAAAGAAAACTTTTCAATCGACTATAGAGATCGACACGGTTGGGGGGATGACTTACCAATATACGGAGATATTGTAAGAGTAACTAAAAATAACTATGGAAACAACTATCAAGAGCAATTTGGGGAATATACTCCAATAGGTCGGCCTATTTCTCAAACGATTTATGAATTTAATCGCATGGGACACGTTGAGAGAGTAATCGAGAAGAATTGCAACAATGAAATATATCATGAAACAAAATATACATACGATTCTAAGGGGAATTGCATTTCCAGAACAATAATTAGTGGAGGTGTAGAATATATTGAAAGATACACATTGGACAATAAAGGTATTTGTATAGAATGTGATATCTTTAGTAATGGAGAGTTTACTGGCAAGGAGACATACAAATACGATTCCAACAATTGCCAAATTGAGAGAGTCATTTACAATGAGGATGGGGCAAAAGAGATGGTATGGTCTACAAAATATAACAATTTCAACAAACCATATGAACATTATGTAGAACACTTTCATCCATATGCATCACCTAAAAGATTGTGTAATACATGGAGTTATGATAGCATAGGAAACGAAACACAATATTGTATATACTTATACCGAGAAGTAACACCCAGTGTGTGGAGAAATAGTGAATATGATACCCAAGGTAGAATAATATCATATACGATCTTCTCAAGTACCGACAAAAATGGTAACAAGGTTGCTGGTGGCACAATAAGCTCAAAAACAGAATACGCCTATGACGATCGAGGTAATATTCAATCAACATGGATGGGACATTATATATATTCCAATGACACGGAATATGCAGAATTCAAAATAGAATATAGATCAAACTAAAACAACATAAAACTTTAAAACTAAGATGAAAACCTTTGACAGCTTTGTTGACCGTCACATCGGTCTTAACACCAAGGATGACCTTCGCGAGATGCTCGCAACAATTGGCGTAGCCTCAGTTGAGGAGCTTTTGCAGCAGGTAATCCCACAGAATATCCGTCTTAAGAAGGATCTCGACCTTCCCGCAGCGATGAGCGAGTATGAGTATGCAGCACACATCGGTGAGCTCGCAGCCAAGAACCGCACCTTCCGCTCATTTATCGGTATGGGTTACTACCCCAATGCCGTTCCCGCAGTCGTTACACGCAACGTCTTCGAGAACCCCGCATGGTACACATCATACACTCCCTACCAGGCTGAGATTTCACAGGGCCGCTTGGAGGCATTGCTCAACTACCAGACAGCTATCCTCTCGCTCACAGGCATGGAGGTGGCAAACTGCTCACTTCTTGATGAGGCTACAGCGACTGCCGAGGCTATGCTCATGATGTACGCATTGCGCTCACGCGAGGCCGTTAAGCAGGGTCGCAACCAGATCTTCGTGGATGAGAACATCTTCCCTCACACGCTCGATGTATTGCTTACACGCTCTGAGCCCTTCGGCATCGAGATTATCCGTGACGACTTCGCATCGTACGAGTTCACAGGCAAGGAGTTTGGTGCTATCGTGCAGTACCCCGCAGCAAATGGCGAGGTGCGCGACTACGCAGCCTTTGCGGCTAAGGCACACGAGGCGGGCATCACCGTTACTGCCGTTGCCGACCTCCTCTCATTGGCACTCTTGAAGGCTCCCGCAGAGTGGGGTGCAGACATCGCCGTAGGTACTACACAGCGTCTCGGTTGCCCCATGGGCATGGGTGGTCCAAGCGCAGGTTACATGGCTACACGCGACGCTTACAAGCGCCAGATGCCTGGCCGTATCATCGGCGTATCTATCGACCGTCTTGGCAACAAGGCTCTCCGCATGTCGCTCCAGATGCGTGAGCAGCACATCAAGCGCGAGAAGGCAACATCGAACATCTGTACTGCACAGGCGTTGATGGCTTCGATGGTAGGCTTCTACTGTATATACAATGGTAAGGAGGGTCTTCAGCGCGCAGCTCTCAATGCTCACACCGCTGCCGTTACCGTTAAGGAGGCTTTGGAGGCTATGGGCTATGTGGTACGCACAAAGAGCTTGTTCGACACGCTCGAGGTTGAGGCTGAGGCATCTGTTATCCAGGACATCGCCCTTGCACGCGAGATTAACCTCTTCTACCCCACTGACGAGTGCGTACGCATGTCATTCGACGAGGTAACAACAGACGCTGAGTTGCAGACCATTGTCAACATCTTCGCTGAGGCACGCGGCAAGAAGGCAAAGACAATAAAGCGTGCGGAGCCCGCTATCGCATCTGAAGTGGCGCGCGAGAGCGACTTCTTCACCGAGAAGGTATTTAACTCATACCGCACAGAGACTGAGATGATGCGTTATATCAAGCGCCTTGAGTTGCGCGATATCTCGTTGATGAACTCTATGATTTCGCTCGGCTCATGTACCATGAAGCTCAACGCAGCACAGCTCATGCAGCCACTCTCACTCGCTGGTTTCCAGAACATACACCCCTTCGCCCCCGCTGACCAGACTGAGGGCTACCGCGAGCTTATCTCGAACCTCGAGAGCTACCTCGCAACAATCACTGGCTTTGCAGGTTGTACCTTGCAGCCTAACTCAGGTGCTGCGGGTGAGTATGCAGGTCTTCTCATGATTCGTGCATACCACCAGAGCCGCGGTCAGGGCTACCGTAACATCATCCTCATCCCATCTTCAGCACACGGTACCAACCCCGCATCTGCTGCTATGGCGGGTATGAAGATTGTTATCGTGGCGTGCGACGAGAATGGTAACATCGACGTTGAGGATTTGAAGAAGAAGGCTGAGGAGCACGCATCGGAGCTCTGCGGCTTGATGGTTACATACCCCTCAACACACGGTGTATTCGAGAGCCGCATCCGCGACATCGTAGACGCTGTACACGACGCAGGTGGTCAGGTATATATGGATGGTGCGAACATGAACGCACAGGTGGGTCTCACCAACCCTGGCTTCATCGGCGCCGACGTATGTCACCTCAACCTCCACAAGACCTTCGCTATGCCTCACGGCGGTGGTGGTCCTGGTGTTGGCCCCGTATGCGTTGCTGAGCACCTCGTTAAGTTCTTGCCTACACACTCTCTCATGGAGACTGGTGGCGAGGAGGGTATCACCGCAGTATCATCTTCACCATGGGGCTCGGCTATGTTGTTGCCCATCACCTATGGCTACATCCGCATGCTCGGCTTCGAGGGCTTGCGTCGCTCAACAGAGATGGCTATCGTGAATGCTAACTACATGTCATCAGCCTTGAAGCACGAGTACCGTACATACTACTCTGGCGAGACTGGCCGCGTAGGTCACGAGATGATTCTCGACCTCACTCGCTTCAAGCACGACTACAACATCGACTGCGGCGATATCGCACACCGCCTTATGGACTACGGCTTCCACGCTCCTACCCTCTCGTTCCCCGTACACGAGACCTTGATGGTTGAGCCTACAGAGTCTGAGTCGAAGGCCGAGATGGACCGCTTCATCGAGGCACTCATCAAGATTAAGCGTGAGTGCGAGGCTGCTGCCGAGAGCGGCAACTGCGACAACGTTGTTGTCAACGCGCCACACACAGCTTTAGAGTTGGCAGGCGAGTGGAACCACCCATACTCACGCCAGGAGGCTGCATTCCCCTTGGAGTGGATTGCCGAGGGTAAGTTCTTCCCCTATGTAACAAAGATTGACAACGGCTACGGCGATCGTAATCTCTGCTGCCGCGCTATCGAGTAATCGGTAGATATACACCATTGGGCTGTTCAACACACGTTGGGCAGCCCTTTTTGCATCTCATCGCCAACACATATTTAACGATATTACTCGCATTTTAGAGGCTATTATCTTTATAGAGATAGAATAAAAATGCACAATATGCAATATTATTCTATTGAAATAGTGTAAGTTTCAGAAATTATGCGTATATTTGTCCGCTACAACAGATTGGAAATAAAAACATATATACACATTAAAACCACATTATTCACTATGAAAAACTTTCTTAACTACTTGCTCGCGACCTTTGCGCTTGTATTGCCAATGGCCTTCGTAGCATGTACAGACACTCCCGATGAGCCTACGCCTACACCAGGCAAGAAGGAGGCAAAGGTGGAGGTAGAGGTAACTGAGACATCAGCGAGCGGCGCCACCATCGTTGTTACAACACAGAACGTAAAGGAGTTCGCATATGTTCAGCGCGACTCTGAGATTCCCGCTTCAGCAATCCTTCAGGGTGATGAGTTCAAAACTAAGATTGCTAACACCGAGGAGGTTACTAACACAACTATCACAATCGATGGTTGCAGCGCTGGTGAGACATACACCGTATTCTTCGCATTCCGCCTCGCAGACGAGACTATCTACGATGAGGTTAAGCGTGTTGAGTTCACCACTACAAGCTATGGCGACAATGTGTTGACAGTTGTTGACCGCATGCACGATGGCTTCTCTGTACACATCCAGATTCCCGAGGAGGTTAAGGAGCGTGGCAACGCTTTGCGCTACTCAACTACCTCAATGGCTATGTTCAACTACATGAAGTCTATGGGTATGGGTTCGTACGACAACTTGCTCTACAACGCTGCACAGTGGACTACAACCGACAAGACCGTTATCTGCGACGAC
>JAZRAW010000053.1:0-9474 GCA_045634765.1 Alistipes sp. | reverse complement strand
CAGAAGCCCCCTATCCGCGTTATCTGCCCTGGTCGCGTGTTCCGTAACGAGGCTATCTCATATCGTGCACACTGCATCTTCCACCAGATTGAGGGACTCTACATCGACCGTAACGTATCGTTTGCCGACATGAAGCAGTCGTTGCTCTACTTCGCAAAGGAGCTCTTTGGCGAGCAGGCTCAGATTCGTATGCGCCCCTCATACTTCCCCTTCACCGAGCCCTCGGCAGAGGTTGATGTATCGTGCTCAATCTGTGGCGGTAAGGGTTGCGGCGTATGTAAGGGTACAGGCTGGCTCGAGATTATGGGCTGCGGCATGGTAGACCCCAACGTGTTGAAGGCAAACAATATCGATCCTAAGGAGTTCTCTGGCTTCGCATTTGGTATGGGTATTGAGCGTATCGCAATGCTTAAGTATGGCGTGGGCGACTTGCGCCTCTACTTCGAGAACGACGTACGCTTCCTCAACCAGTTCGAGAGCGCACTGTAATAACCAAATAGACTAAAACCATTGGGTAACAGGGCGTTAAGACATCCGCTTAATGCCCTTAACTCTTTAAATATGAGGGTTGTAAAATACATATTTCCACTTGTCATGCTGTTGGTGTCGGTGATGCTGACACCCGAGGTGTGTAGCGCACAGAGACAACGCGTATTAGAGCGCTCTACGTTGCCCGACAGCCTCTCGCATAGCTACCGCCACACCGAGGCTGTGAAGCAGCTAAATATATATCGTGACACGGCACGCGCCAAGGAGATATGGTACGACATAATACGCGAGGATAGCACATATGCCCCTGCGTTATACAACCTTTCAGGATACGAGGAGGATGAGATACAAGCCCTTGAATATGCTCGCAGAGCCTTTGCCGCAGACACCACGAATAAGTGGTATGTGCAGGGCTATGCATCACATCTAATCACAACGCGTAAGTATACGCAGGCTATTCCCATATATCGTCGTTTGATGCGTATTGCACCCAACGACATCGATGCATACCATGCACTCGCAGTGCTATATGGTTATGGAGGAATGCCCTACACGGCAATCAACATCCTCGATAGCGCCGAGATACGCATAGGTTATAACCCATATCTCGGAGAGATGAAGATGCAGTTGCTGCTCGACACACACCAGTATGATAGGGCTGTGGAGAGTGGCAAACGCGGCATCGAGGAGGAGCGATACAACATCAGAGCATACATAAACCTCGCGGAGGCATATGAGATGGCCGACCGCGACTCCATGGCATGTGTAACACTCGAAGATGCCCTAAAAATCGACAGCACCAACATTGAGGCTCTAACGGCACTATCGTACTACCACGAGCGCCAGGGCAACAGCCGTAGCATGCTCGATTACGAGGAACGTATAATACTAAATAGCGATTTATCTCTCGCACAAAAGTTAGCACGATTAGATATATTAACTTCAGATATAGCATTTTACGGCAGAAACTACATAAAGATAGGAAGCATCATACAGCGCCTTGCAATAGCCTACCCCAACGATAGAGATGTCGTGGACTGCTACGCCATGCACATGATAGCCCTTGGCGAATTGGAGGAGGCATTCGACTACTTGGTACGCCACCTATCGGACGAGGGCACCGCACCACAACACTACATCGAAGCAATGCAGATGGCATCCTACTTAGAGAAGCATGGTGCTGTAGGTGAGATACTTAACGATGCTCTGGAACGCTATCCAAATAGTATAGATATAGCATCTTATGCGGGATTCTATGCCCTTGAATACCTAACACACGAGGAGGCTCTGAACGTCTTTAATGGTGCACTCGACATATGCACAAATGATAAGGAGCGCAGCCAAATGTGGGGTTACATAGGCGACATATACCACGACATGGGCAAAGACAACAAGGCCTTCAAAGCCTATCGCAAGGCCCTTGCATACGATAATGATAACGCATTGGTACTCAACAACTACGCCTACTTCCTATCGTTGCTCGATAAGGATTTGGAGCGTGCACTCGAGATGAGCAAGCGTGCAATAGAGCTCGAGTCGAACAACGCCTCATACATAGATACACACGCGTGGGTGTTGCACCGCATGGGACGCAACGAGGAGGCCAAGAACGTGATGCGTCAGGCGCTATCACTAAGCGCACAGCGCGATGCCTCCCTACTTATACACTACGCCGACATCCTATGGGCATTGGGCGAGAAGTTTATGGCCGACACATACTGGAAAAAGGCCGTTGCTTTAGGATTCGACAGCGAGGCATTAGAGGCGCACATCGAAGAGATTCAGAGCAGCACAAAGCCCCCAAAGAGAGATAAGAGATAAATGTCAAGAGCCATGATTGAACGAATAATACAACTTCTACTCTTCGTAATACTCACCACTACCCCACTAACCCTATCTGCACAGCAGAACAACAGGGCTATTGAGGATCAGCGCAAGCGTGTGGAGCAATACAAGAGGGGCATGGATAACGCCAAACGCGAGGTGGAGACCGTAAAAAGGGAGAAGTCCAGTGCCCGCGAAGAGGTACGCGCACTCGAACAACAGGTCAAGATGCGCGAAGAGTACATCAGAGAAGTGGAGACGGAACATCGTCTTGTAATGGCAGAGATAGAGGCTACAGAGAGCACCATAGACTCTCTCGATGCGACACTCCAGCACAACCGCGAACTCTATGCAGAGACCGTGCGCATAGCCTACCGCAACTACAAACAAAATAATAGCATATACTATATCTTCTCCTCACAAAGCATTAGTGAGGCGGCACGCCGCATGGCAGAGATGCAACACATAGCCGAGAGCCGTAGGGTGCTTGCCGACTCGATAAAGGTGCAGAGCGTACGCTTAGAGGGCGAGCGTGAGATATTAGCTATGCGCAGCAACGAACTCGACTCGATAACACGAGCATTAGACCGCGAGCGCCGCGAACTTGAGGACGACAGGGTGGCTGCACAACGCTCATATAACAACCTCACAGAGCGCGAAAAGAGGGCTTTGGAGGAGCAACGTAAACAGGAGCGTCTCCACGAGAAGGCTGTGGCAGACCTCCAGAAGATGATACAAAATAATACCGTGGGTGCATCATTCTCGCAGTCTACGCGTGGCCTAAACCTCCCCGTAGAGGGTGGCACTCTCACCGAATCGGGATATGGCGCTACAATAACTGGTAAGGCGGGTGACGACGTGCGCACGATGCACGAGGGACGCGTGGAGGAGATTGTGCTCATGGAGCGCACAAATCACTATACCGTATACCTTAGCTATGGCGCACACCTCGTGACATTCACAAACCTCGGCTCGGTATGCGTCAAGAAGGGCGATATACTCAAAAAAGACCAGAAGATAGGCACTATAGGTCGCGGCATAAATGCCAAAGGCCAGGAGTACTACTACATACGAATCGCTGTATATGAGCGTAACTCACAGCGACAACTCTTCGTGTCGGACTTCTTCAAGAAAAAATAGTTTTATACTATGATACACTTTTACAACCAAGACTGTAACTACTTACCTGTCAATCGTTTAGCACTACGCAAGTGGATAGTGGAGGTTATCCGTCGCGAGGGCTATAAGGCGGGCGAGATAAACTATATCTTCTGTTCATCGGAGTATCACAGACAGATGAACCGCGACTTCCTTGGGCACGACTACTACACCGATGTCATCACCTTCGAGGACCGCGAAAGTAGGGTAGCAGAGGGCATCGTTGCTGGTGAGGTATATATCGACGTGGCAACAGTGGAGGATAACGCCGACATATATGGCGCACTACCCTTCAACGAGATGCGCCGCATAATCGTGCATGGCGCACTACACCTCTGCGGACACAAGGACAAGAGCCCATGGGCAGAGAAGGAGATGCGACGCCTCGAGAACCGCTACCTTAAACTACTACGCGAGGAGATTCTATGAAGCTGAGTTACGACATAGTGGTCATCGGCGCAGGACATGCGGGATGTGAGGCAGCATCGGCTGCAGCACGCCTCGGCTCACGCACACTGCTCGTCACTATCGACATGGAGAAGATTGCTGCCATGTCGTGCAACCCTGCTGTGGGTGGCGTAGCTAAAGGTCAGATAGTGAGAGAGATAGATGCTCTCGGTGGCATGATGGCAAGGATTACCGACAAGAGTGCCGTTCAGTTCCGCATGCTCAACCGCTCTAAGGGAGCTGCTATGTGGAGCCCACGCGCACAGTGTGACAAGGCGGAGTTTTCACGCCTATGGCGTCGCACCCTCGAAAACACGCCTAATCTCTTTCTGTGGCAGGATTCCGTGACAGAGGTACTCTTAGACCATTCTGGAGAGAAAACGCGTGTAAGGGGCGTTAAAACGCGAATGGGCGTAGAGATTGAGGCAAGTAGGGTGGTGCTCACTGCAGGAACATTCCTCGACGGCATTATGCACTGTGGAGCAGCACAGGCGGCAGGTGGTCGCGCAGGAGATCAAGCAGCATATGGCATCACGGAGCAACTCGCAAACCTAGGTTTCGAGACGGGTCGCATGAAGACAGGTACGCCAGCACGTCTTGATGCACGCACAATAAACTTTGAGGTTTTGGAGCAGCAGGAGGGTGATGCTGAGCCAACTAAATTTTCGTATGACACTGATACAGAGGTGGTTAAGCACCAGTTACCATGTTTTATGGTCTACACCTCAAAGGAGGTACATGACATTTTGCGCACTGGTTTCGACCGCTCGCCACTCTTTAATGGCACCATCTCGGGCATAGGTCCACGCTATTGCCCAAGCATCGAAGACAAGCTCCGCACCTTTGCAGACAAGGAGCAGCACCAGCTATTCCTCGAGCCCGAGGGTCGCAATACCAACGAGTACTATCTAAACGGCTTCTCATCGTCACTGCCATACGAGGTGCAACTCGAGGCACTACGCACCATCAAGGGCCTTGAAGATGTGCACGTCTACCGCCCAGGCTACGCCATAGAGTACGACTACTTCCCACCCACGCAACTCAAGCATACGCTCGAGACCAAGCTCATAGAGGGTCTCTACTTTGCGGGTCAGGTGAACGGTACTACTGGATATGAGGAGGCAGCAGCGCAGGGTCTTATGGCGGGCATCAATGCTCACCGTTCACTGCATGGCGAGGAGGGAATCATCCTTAAGCGCGACGAAGCATATATCGGCGTACTCATTGACGACCTCGTTACTAAGGGTGTCGATGAGCCTTACCGTATGTTTACCTCACGAGCAGAGTATCGCATCTTGCTAAGACAGGATAATGCCGATGTGCGACTTACACCGTTGGGTCATAAAATTGGACTTGTTGAAGAGGAGAAATACAAAAATTTGCTCAAAAAAAATGCGGCCGTAGAATCGCTTATTTCGATGCTCCGTAAGACCGCAGTCAAAATAGGCGAAATTGACAGCTATTTAATTTCGCTCGGCGAGGAGCCTTTAACACAAGGAAAAAAACTCTACGACATCGTTTTGCGTAGTAATGTAACGATGAAATCGCTGATGGAGGCAGTGCCAAGGTTAAAGAAATTTATCGAAGAGAACCATTTTTCGGCAGAGGTAATTGAGCAAGCAGAGATACAAATTAAGTATCGAGGATATATCGAACGAGAGAAATACTACGCAGACAAGATGCACCGACTCGAAGATATTATCATTCCTGAAGGCTTTGACTACAACGCGATGCAGTCTCTGACCATCGAGGCACGCCAAAAGTTGAGCAGAATTAGACCCACAACCATCGGTCATGCCTCACGAATACCAGGCGTATCGCCAGCAGATATCAATGTATTGCTTGTAAAATTTGGTCGATAACGAGAGGGTAGCAAAGCAAAAAGCAAGACCCGTATATTAAAAGTGTTCCACGTGGAACACTTTTTTTTATCAGCATATATATTGGATATAGGTAGGCACAGCCTTAATCAGCACCAAACCGAATTTCTTGTCAGAAGGGGTTAGGCTTGGCCTATCGCAAAAGAAGATCCCCACGGGATAGTACAAATAGTACAGCCCGTGGGGTCTTTTACTTTTAGGGATGTGCCGCTAACGCGCCACTATCACAAGAAATATTTGATGTCAAAAGGTAGTAGATGCAACGCTCGGCAAAAAAAATGCGGATAGGCTGTACTATGGCGTACTGCCTATTCGCATTTTAATTTGTTAGCGGCAGCAGATGCTGCCTTTTCACATCAAAGGATAATTACTCTACAAGCACATTCCAATTGTGAGTATCCTCTACGCGGCCATACTGGATGCCCTGGAGGTGATCATACATCTTCTTACATGTCTCACCAACCTTCATACCGTAGTCGTATGTAACGTTGTTGTCGAGGTCGTAGAGAGCACCGATAGGAGAGATAACTGCAGCAGTACCGCAAGCACCTGCCTCCTCGAATGTAGCAAGCTCCTCAACAGGAATGTCGCGCTCCTCAACTGTCAAACCAAGATCCTTAGCAATCTCACGAAGAGTCATGTTAGTGATTGAAGGAAGGATTGAAGATGACTTAGGAGTTACGTAAGTATTGTTCTTGATACCGAAGAAGTTTGCAGCACCGAACTCCTCAACCTTTGAGTGAGTTGCAGCGTCGAGGTAAAGAACGTTAGAGAAGCCCTTACGGTGAGCCTCCTCGAGTGACCAGATTGAAGAAGCGTAGTTACCACCAACCTTTACGTCACCTGTTCCACGTGGAGCAGCACGGTCCTGATCACGCATGATGAGAGCCTTGATAGCTGCCATACCGCCCTTGAAGTAAGGACCTACAGGAGCACAGAAGATGATGAGGTCAGCCTCGTCAACAGCGCGAACACCGAGACAAGTCTTAGTACCGAGAAGGGTAGGACGCAAGTAGAGCGAAGCACCAGTCTCGTAGGGAGGAACGAAGTCGAGGTTACGCTTAACACACTCAACACAACCCTCAACAAACTGCTCAACAGTAGGAGCTGGCAAGCAGAGACGGTTAGCTGAGTTAATCATACGCTGAGCGTTCTTCTCGGGACGGAACAAACGAACCTTGCCATCAACACCGCGGAAAGCCTTAAGACCCTCGAAGATCTCCAAGCCGTAGTGCAAACAAGCAGCCGACATGTGCATCTTGATGTACTCGTCGTCGGTTACCTCCATCTGGCTCCACTGACCGTTAGCGTAGTGGTAGCGAACATTGAAAGCGGTCTTGTAATAGGCAAAACCAAGCTCTCCCCATTTAATGTTTTCCATAGTAAAAAGTTAAGTTTAGTTGGTTATATTTTTATTTTAGGTTGTCTCAAATTTAAGGCTAACCCATTAACTATCAATATGTTAACTATCCAATCATCGCACCAGACATGGTCTTATCCTCGGGCTGAACAAGCACAAGGCGACCAAGTGCATCCTCTGCCATGAGAATCATACCGCGCGACTCAATGCCCTTAATCTCGCGGGGTGCGAGGTTGGCCAATACGAGCACCTGACGACCTACGAGCTGCTCGGGAGTGTAGTACTCCGCGATGCCAGAGACGATGGTACGCTTGTCGATGCCGGTGTCGATGGTGAGCTTCAAGAGCTTCTTTGTCTTTGCCACCTTCTCGGCCTCAAGGATTGTCGACACGCGGATATCCATCTTCTGGAAGTCGTCGAAGGTAACCTCTGCCTTCTGCTCTGTGACATTCTGCGCTGCCTCTGCTGCGAGCTTCGCCTTGCGCGATGCCTCGAGCTTGTCGAGCTGTGCCTGGATTACATCGTCCTCAATCTTCTCGAAGAGGAGCTGTGCCTCACCGATTGTGTGGCCTGCAGGAAGGAGCTCCATAGAGCCGAGCTGCTCCCAGCCGAACTTATCCACAGCAAGCATCTTGAGCATCTTCTCTGCCGAGAATGGCATGAATGGCTCGATGGCGATAGCTGTATTTGCAGTAATCTGAAGCGCGATGTTAAGGATTGTCTTAACGCGCTCGGGGTCGGTCTTAACGACCTTCCAAGGCTCTGTGTCGGCGAGATACTTATTACCGATACGCGAGTATGCCATGGCATCCTTCAACGCCTCACGGAAGTGATAGTGCTCGATGTTGCGCTCCAACGACGCCTTAATCTTCTGCAACTCCTCGATTGTAGCCTCGTCATACTCAGTAAGGGCACCACGCTCAGGAATTACGCCGTCGTAGTACTTCTTTGTGAGCACCAAGGCGCGGTTAACGAAGTTACCCAATACCGCAACGAGCTCCGAGTTGTTGCGTGCCTGGAAGTCCTTCCATGTGAAGTCGTTATCCTTGGTCTCGGGGGCATTAGCGCACAACACATAGCGCAATACATCCTCCTTGCCGGGGAACTCATCGAGGTACTCGTGGAGCCATACAGCCCAGTTCTGCGATGTAGATATTTTGTCACCCTCGAGGTTCAAGAACTCGTTAGCAGGGACATTCTCTGGTAAGATGTAGTCGCCATGAGCCTTAAGCATTGAGGGGAATACAATGCAGTGGAATACGATGTTATCCTTACCGATGAAGTGCACCATCTTTGTATCCTCGCTCTTCCAATACTTCTCCCAGTCGGGTGTGAGGTCCTTGGTTGCAGAGATGTAGCCGATGGGGGCGTCAAACCATACGTAAAGCACCTTGCCGTCAGCACCCTCCACGGGCACGGGAATACCCCAGTCGAGGTCACGGCTTACGGCGCGGGGCTGGAGGCCGAGGTCGAGCCAGCTCTTGCACTGACCATATACGTTAGACTTCCACTCCTTGTGACCCTCCAATATCCACTCGCGCAAGAAGCCCTCATACTTATCCAAAGGCAAGTACCAGTGCTTTGTCTCGCGCTTCACAGGCACAGCACCAGATACAGCACTCTTGGGGTTAATCAACTCGTCGGGAGAGAGCGTAGAGCCACACTTCTCGCACTGGTCGCCATATGCCTTCACGTTCTGGCAGCGTGGACATGTACCCACGATGTAGCGGTCTGCGAGGAATGTCTTTGCCTCCTCGTCGTAGAACTGCTCCGATGTCTGCTCGATGAACTTACCCTCGTCGTATAGCTTGCGGAAGAACTCCGATGCTGTTACACGGTGTGTGGGTGACGATGTGCGCGAGTAGATGTCGAAAGACATGCCGAGGCGGCGGAACGACTTCTCGATAATCTCGTGGTAGCGGTCCACAACCTGCTGGGGTGTTATACCCTCCTTCTTTGCCTTGATTGTGATGGGCACACCGTGCTCATCGCTACCGCACACTGAGATTACGTCGTGACCCTTCAAGCGAAGGTAACGTGTATAGATATCCGAGGGCACATATACGCCTGCCAAGTGGCCGATGTGAACAGGGCCATTAGCATAGGGAAGTGCCGAGGTAATAAGGTAACGCTTGTACTCTTTGCTCATTTTATAGCTTTGTTTCTTTATCTAAATCATTGACGCTTGGCGATTAAGCACACGACATGCTACGCACCAGCGCATATTACGAAACAAAGATAATAAAAATAATGTAAAGGTGGACTCTTTTCTGCGAGTTTTTTACTACGATTTTCGCCTACCGAGCGCACGAGGAG
>JAZRAW010000052.1:0-3791 GCA_045634765.1 Alistipes sp. | reverse complement strand
AGCACCCTGACCAGCGTTGGGGTTACCCTGCGCCTGCTGCTGCGCCTGCTGCTGAGCGTAGATGTCCTGTGATGCAGCCTGCCATGCAGCGTTGAGAGCCTCGATAGCAGTGTCGATAGCTGCGATATCCTGAGCCTTGTGAGCCTCCTTGAGCTTGCCGAGTGCATCCTCGATAGCAGCCTTCTTGTCTGCGGGAAGCTTGTCGCCATACTCCTTGAGCTGCTTCTCCGTTGCGAAGATGTTAGAGTCTGCAGCGTTGATCTTCTCGATGCGCTCCTTCTCCTTCTTATCCTTCTCCTCGTTAGCCTTAGCCTCGTCGCGCATGCGCTGAATCTCTGCGTCAGTAAGACCGCTTGAAGCCTCGATACGAATCTTCTGCTTCTTGCCTGTGCCGAGGTCCTTAGCCGATACGTTAAGGATACCGTTAGCGTCGATATCGAACGATACCTCAATCTGTGGCACGCCACGGGGTGCTGCGGGGATGCCGTCGAGGTGGAAGCGACCGATAGACTTGTTGTCGGCAGCCATAGCACGCTCACCCTGGCATACGTTGATGTCAACAGATGGCTGGTTGTCGGCTGCTGTAGAGAATACCTGGCTCTTGCGAGTAGGAATTGTAGTGTTCGCCTCGATGAGCTTTGTCATCACGCCACCCAAAGTCTCGATACCGAGTGAGAGTGGGGTAACATCGAGCAGAAGGACATCCTTAACCTCACCTGTGAGCACGCCACCCTGGATTGCAGCACCTACAGCTACCACCTCATCGGGGTTTACTGAGCGGTTAGGAGTCTTACCGAAGAACTCCTCCACAACGCGCTGAATAGCGGGGATACGAGTAGAACCACCCACGAGGATAACCTCATCAATCTGGCTTGCCTGGAGGCCTGCATCACGAAGAGCGATGCGGCAAGGCTCGATGGTCTTCTGTACGAGGTGGTCGCAGAGCTGCTCGAACTTAGCACGTGTGAGTGTCATCACAAGGTGCTGAGGGATGCCGTTTACGGGCATGATGTATGGGAGGTTGATGTCGGTTGTTGTAGCCGATGAGAGCTCAATCTTTGCCTTCTCAGCAGCCTCCTTCAAACGCTGGGGTGCCATAGGATCCTGACGGAGGTCGATGTGGTGCTCAGCCTTGAATGCCTCTGCCATGTAGTCGATGAGCACGTGGTCGAAGTCGGCACCACCGAGGTGGGTATCGCCATTTGTTGACTTAACCTCGAATACGCCGTCGCCGAGCTCGAGGATAGAGATATCGAATGTACCACCACCGAGGTCATATACAGCAATCTTCATGTCGTCCTGTTTCTTGTCGAGGCCGTATGCCAACGCCGCAGCTGTAGGCTCATTGATGATACGACGTACCTTGAGGCCTGCAATCTCACCTGCCTCCTTTGTTGCCTGGCGCTGTGAGTCAGAGAAGTATGCGGGCACGGTGATAACAGCCTCTGTAACCTCCTGGCCGAGGTAATCCTCTGCTGTCTTCTTCATCTTCTGGAGTGTGATAGCCGAAATCTCCTGTGGAGTATACTGGCGACCATCAATCTCTACGCGAGGAGTGTTGTTGTCACCCTTAACAATTGCGTATGGAGCGCGTGCAATATCTGCTGTTACGTTGTCATAACGCTCACCCATGAAGCGCTTGATAGAGAATACTGTGCGCTTGGGGTTGGTGATAGCCTGACGCTTTGCGGGATCACCCACCTTACGCTCGCCCTCGTTTGTGAAAGCCACAACTGAAGGTGTTGTGCGGTGACCCTCTGAGTTAGGGATAACAACGGGCTCGTTACCCTCCATTACAGATACACATGAATTGGTTGTTCCTAAGTCGATACCAATAATCTTACTCATAGTCTTAATAGTTTTTATTTGTTAATTACACATTTTACACTTTTGGGGGTCGAGCCCATCTATCTGCTCGACGTTACTGCAATAGGCAAATGATATACCAAACATAAAAAATCTATAATTGTGGCACTTTTACGCTTGGCATGGTGACAAAACTGCCAATTATATGTCAAGACTCTGCCATTTTGACAGCAGGTGCGTCATGTGTTGTACCACAATGTCACAATTGGACTATGCCACGACTATCGTAGAGTCTCAATCATAAAGCAAAAAAAGCGCTCGACCGAAGCCGAGCGCAAAAAAGTTTAATGTTGCTTGCTATTACATTGCGCAATCTACACCATTAATCTTAATAGTAGTGTTGTTGCGTGAGAAGATAGCATCATACTCTGTATAGTTCTCATTAGTGTAGTCTACACCATTGATAGTACAATTCTCGAATGAGTATGCCTTGTCAGCGCCGATGCAATCGATCCACTCATTTGCAGTTGTACCGTCAAATGTGAACTCACAATCCTTCAATGTTGCGCTACCCCAAAGGTTTGCACCGTTGTAACCACTCTTACCGTTACCAACGAATGTACAACCCTCAAATGTTACCAAAGTAATTTTAGCTGCAAGGGCGTTAAAACCTGAGAATACACAGTTGCGGAAGATTACATCATTTGCACCACCATCGAAGTGAACACCATAAACATCACCATCGAATACACAGTTCTCGAATACTACAGTCTCGCCAGCATAGCAATAACGAAGCGCGTTAGAACCTGTAAATGTACAGTTCTTGAAAGTACCGTTGATGGTCTGGTCTACAGCATTGCCTGTAGGGTTAGAGAATGTAGCACCTACAACAGTAGCACCCTTGATGTTAAGCTTAGAGTTGCCAGTAAATACAGTGCCCTCAGCGCAAACGATAGTCTGACCAGCCTTAACTGATGATGAAGGGAAGGTATACTTGCCCTCAGCTACAGCAACTACCTCATTGTCTGACTCAAGAGCGCTCTTAAGATCAGCCTCATTTGCTACTACAGCACTCTGAGCACCCTCAACCTTTACATAAGCACCAGTTACAGATACCTTATCAGCATAAGCCTTGCTATCCTCATCAACCCAAACAGCGAACTCTGAATCAGCAGCAACGCCAGTAATGTCAATGTTAGAAAGAGTGATATCAGCACCCGCTACAGACTTAACCAAGATAGCAGCCTTCTTTGCAGTTGTGAACTTAGCGTCGTTGATGTTTAAAGTAACCTTTGCAGGAGCACCAACATACTGCTCGTCAATCTTGATACCACGACCATCAGACTCGATTGTCAAGCCATCGATATTAACGGTCTGACCCTTAGCCGAAATCCACATAGCATAGTAATCGTGAGACTCGTTGATAGTGACATTCTTAAGCTCTACAACCTTGTTTGCGTTTGTGAAAGCGATAGCCTTCTCGAATACAACGTTCTCAATAGCATAGTTACAGTTAGCGAATGTAACATCGTAAGAGTTCCAAGTGCCAGTTGCCTGTGAGCTTGTCATTGTACCATTCTGGATAAGGATGCGTGCATCATCATTCTTTGCACCAATGCTTGACCAATATGTAGTGGTGATGTTTAGCTTGAAACCGTTCAAGTCGATTGTGATGTTCTTAGTATCCTCGCCACCCAACTTGTACTCACCGCTACCGCCAGTCTGCTGACCAAGTGAAGAGATAGGCAAGTCGATGTCGTTGCCCAAGATTACATAGATGTTCTCCTTGTTAGCTGTCAAGGCTGCTGCCAAGTCAGCTGCAGTCTCAATCTCAGCCATATCTACATCGTGGTAACCCTCGAAGTTATCGTCGATAGTTACGTTAATCTCAGTAGCAGTAGTGAGGACGTTACCAATGATAGTAGTCAAGTGGTTACGCTCTACTGGGATATCAGTGTTGAACTCAGTAGTCTTGATAGTCTCCT
>JAZRAW010000051.1:0-39443 GCA_045634765.1 Alistipes sp. | reverse complement strand
ACTCTCGGCATCGTTCCCGCAAACGAGGAGTGGTCAAAGATTAACCCCAACCTCTAATAAGAAAAGCGGAGCGCACAGCTCCGTTTTTCATTAGTGAGGATAAGGAGATTAATGAGTTTAGGGAGTTTGGGGTAAGAATCTTAAACTCCCTACTTACTAATTAAAAATCAACATTACCCAACAAACCCACCACTAATTGCTAATTACTCATTACTAATTGATTATGAAGATTGCAGTTCCCACACGCGATGGACATATCGACGACCACTTCGGTCACTGCGCCTATTATACCATCTTCGAGGTAGAGGATGGCAAGATTATCTCTACTTCACGCCTCGACTCTCCCGAGGGTTGCGGCTGTAAGTCGGGCATCGCTGCCGACATGGAGGCAATGGGCATCGAGGTGATGCTCGCTGGCAACATGGGCGAGGGCGCAAAGAATAAGCTCCAGAGCCACAACATTAAGGTTATTCGCGGTTGCAAGGGCGACATCGAGGCAGTAGTTAAGGGCTACCTCCTCGGCTTTGTTATGGACTCGGGCGAGGCGTGCCACCACCACGAGTGCAAATAGTAAGTCATCAACTCACAGAGAATCTACAAATTGCCCTGTAACACTCTACACAAGACCCTCGGATGCACAATTGCGACCGAGGGTTTTGTTGTTTAAAATATTTTGCATATATTTGTATGAGTATAATCCCATACAAATTTAAGACCATGAAACGACTACTACTCACACTCTTTGCACTTATAGTCATTTTACCCTCAGTAAGCACAGCATCTGCTCAAGAGCAAGGTGACTTTCGATTTGGATTTCGCACGGGTTACTACTTCAACACCAAGGCATATGTTGTGGGTGTATATGGCAACTATGGCATCACCAATTGGCTAAATGTCGAGCCAGGGGTGAACTACGTCTGCAAACAGAAGAGCACTGTCGATGTATATTGCGACTTCCAAATACCTTTGGAGATTGCAACATATTGGCATGTCTACCCTATTGCAGGTGTCAGTGTCAATGACATCAGCGAAAACGGCGGCACTATAGATGGTTGGGCTGGAGGCGTCAATTTAGGTCTCGGCACGACATATCAAATCAATGGTCGCTGGGATACGTCGGTACAGGCAAAATGGATGGGACGCTTTCCTAAGCAGCACTCCAACTCGGTTATTATAACCCTAAGCATTGGCTACAACTTCTAACTCACGCACACGAACACACAACATTATGCAACTTAAGCCAAACACACTCCTCAAGGGTGGAGAATTTCGAATTATAGAGATGTTAGGTCATGGAGGCTTTGGCATTACATATCTTGCTGAGCAGCTATCACTCAACAATCGTAAGGTATGTATCAAGGAGTTTTTCCCAACGGACTACTATCGTCGCGATGGTGAGTCACAGCGTGCTGTTGCCATCTCGGAGAAGTTTGCCGCCGACATGGAGCCCTACAAAGCAAAGTTTTACAAAGAGGCTAATACCATTGCAGCATTCAGACATCACAATATCATAACCATATATGATGTCTTCACCGAGAATGACACTGTGTACTACGTCATGGACTATATTGACGGTTGCTCGTTGCGTGACATGATTGCTAATGGTCGACCTATAAGCAAGGGGCGTGCATTGAAGTATATTCGTGAGACAGCTCATGCGTTGGCCCATATACACTCAAAGGATAGCGTACACTTGGATATTAAGCCCGCAAATATCATGGTGCGCGATGAGGATGATAGCGTAACCGTTATCGACTTTGGTTTGTCGAAGCATTATAATGAGGATGGCACACCCACAAGCACCACCCCAGGAGGCTTCAGTCGCGGCTACACACCTCTCGAGATGTATCAAACACAGAAGGAGCGCAAATTCCTCCCTCAAACCGACATATACTCGTTGGGTGCGACACTCTACACATTGCTTACTGGTGAGGTGCCACCCGAGGCATCAGATGTCTCGATATATGGCGTTCCCCAACATAGCAATATAGACACTCAGTTATATAGCGTTATTGACGCTGCCATGACCCCTAACCCCACAAAGCGTCCGCAGAGCATCAAGGAGTTTTTGGCACTCTTGGACTCTGCCGTTGGTGGTAGCAATGGCGATAACAGCGGCAACAATGACGATGATGGTAGCCAGGACAATGGTAGTAATGGGGGTAATGGTGGCGACAATGACAATGGTGACAAGACCATTATCAAGACCGCAGCTACGAGCAAAATAGAGGATATAGTCAACAACCACTTTGAAGAAGCTGGCAGGGCTGGTATCATCATCAAGACAAACAAGAGTGACATCATCTACACCGACATCTTTATTGACGGTGTTAAGGCCTTCACAATCAAGTCAAAGGCAAAGAGCATAGGCACATATCGTGTATATGCTAACTCTGCGTTGGTTACTGATGCCCTCACCAAACTATCCAACAAGTTTAGCAAGATAATCCTCCCAGGTAATGAGCATGTTTTAGGCAATCAACCTCAGGTCATTCAGTCTATTATCAATGATGTTGTTACCACTATCGACCCCGCAATGGAGGCATCGAGAATTAGCTCGGAGTGCTACATAACCAAGCGTAACAGTTTTTCACAAATCCTGCTTAAGCTCTTTATATACCTACTTCTCCCCGCCGCAGTATCGTTTGGTATTGGATGTTTAGTAGCTGAGCCAGTAAGTACAAATTGGCAAAATATTTATGATGAGTACAATCATTATTATGATTATTACGGTTATAACGATAATTGGGAGATATATCATTACACCCAATTCATTTGCGCAATACTATTTACACCAATATTCAGTATTATTTTTGGATGGTTGTTTTATATTAGGCAAAAGATAAGTTCTAGTGAAATAATATTAAAGATAGTTACTATTATTTTATTACTCGACTGCACAATCCTAGCAATTGAAACTATCAATATACCCAATGATATTACCGATAATAATTTTACATTTGGAGGTATTGTTAGCAACGGTGAACATGGTTGCTATTCTGAATATGATGTAGAGGACTATGTTGAGGGTAAACTTAATGATAACAGTGTTTCAGTGAGCATAGTCGTACTGCTCTACGCTATTATTTTATGCTTTTACCAATTCGTACAATCCATAATTACTTACAAAAAGTATAAGAACATAGGTGGTTTATGGTTTAAAATTATAATTAATACTCTTGCGCTTACTTCTATAATTGTATTTTTATTTGAGCTAGCATATTTTAAAAATTGGGAATGCAATGTGAGTACTGATTACTATGTTTTTGGTTACAGTACTAACAATCATATATACATATATGCAAGCTACTGTCGTATATTCGATCCTCAATGTAGCCTTGGCATCAGTATTCCTTTATACATACAAACTCTATTCTTTGCTTACGCAAACAAACCTCGTAAATTACTTAAGGGAGGTTCGACAAAGTAGTCTAAGTTGATTTTGAAATAGAATCACATAACAGCGAATACCTATCTACTAATTTATAGGATGTCCCTTGATAAATAAAATTAGAACTATGCAACTACAAACAGGAGCAACACTACAGAATGGCAAGTATCGCATCGTGCGAATGCTTGGTCAGGGTGGCTTTGGCATTACATATCTTGCGGAACATACAAACCTAAAGTGCAATGTATGCATCAAAGAGTTCTATCCACAAGCATTATTTCACAGAAATATAGATGACGAGGTAGTTACAGCAGCACCAAGCGCACACTACGACCTCAAGATATACAGAAGAAAATTCTTGAGCGAGGCACGCAAGGTGTTCAATATGCATCACGACAACATAGTGGTAGTGAACGACTTCTTCGAAGAGAACAACACAGCATACTATGTAATGGAGTATATCGAAGGTGAGACACTACATGACAAAATCAATCGCCAGGGTAAACTCTCGGAGTCTGATGCACGCCGCTATATCAAGCAGGTAGCAAACGCCCTATCGTACATCCACAAGAGTGGTACGCTGCACCTTGACATCAAGCCCGCCAACATCATGGTGCGCTCAGCAGATGACAAGGTAGTGGTTATTGACTTCGGTCTTGCACGCAGCTACAAAACCGATACGGGCAACTACACCATCTCCGACATTGCTGCATTCAGCCCTGGATATGGTCCTATTGAGCAATCTATGGCGGGCAACTCTTCACAGCTATGCCCAGCATCCGACATCTACTCTCTTGGCGCAACACTCTACACCCTCGTTACGGGTAAACGCCCTCCAATGTTTAACGAGGACTTCCCTACATCGCCAACAAATATGCTGGCAGGAACATGGAACGCCATAAGCAAATCAATGGAGATACAGATAAATAGTCGTCCACAAAGCATCGAGGAGTTCCTATCCATCCTGGATGCATCGCCAGACACTATTTATGAGACAAGCCGTCGTAGGAAGCACGAAAGAGGCAGTGGTGTTATAACTGACCCAGTGGTAAAACCTATAACCAGCGTCATAAATCAGACAGTACAAGAGGCCATAGAGAGCCATTTTAACGAAGTAATCCGCCTCGGTATAACAATCAATAGTAATCGCAGCAGAAAGGTTGTTACCAATATATACTTAGATGGCAAGAGGTGTTTCAAGCTAATAAGCGTAAAAAATAGAGTTGGAATTTATAGAGTATACAGCAACAACTTTGCTCTAAACAAAATCCTCTCCGACAAAAGTCGCTTTGGATACCAATTCCTACCTGGCAAGTCACACACACTTGGCAACAACCCTGAAAAGATCACGCAACTGATAAGTGAAGTGGTGTACCCATACGCCAAGGTTACATATAACACCTCAGCAAAACTTAGGAATGGATTAGCTTTTTTGTCTATTTTTATTGCCTTTGCCGCGGGTTTTTTTGGGACAGTGGGAATAAAGGTGGGATTATTAGATATTTGTGATTATACGTTAAGCACAGAAATGATAATAATATGGGTAGCATTACAAATACTATTAATAGCGCTATTCTTAACAATAGTTATAAAAATCCTTAGAGGAAAACGAGTATCTAAGGGATAGGATAATATTACAACCAAAACAATGGACTCTAATTGAGGTTGACACCTTGGTTAGAGTCTGTTGCATTAATGGAATTATGTACTTTAGGCGTGTCAAATTCCATAGCATCATCATTGCGAGAGCCGATGCTATACTCCGTCATTGCGAGAGCCTTTAGGCTCGTGGCAATCTCCCATTGCTAATTACTAATTTCTCATTACTAATTTTTAATAAAAGGAAGCAGCACTATAAACCATTATTAGAGTTTGTTATTTTATCGGTTTCGCATTGCTGACAACTGCGTTTTTTCGATGAAGCGACCTTGCCAATATCCCAATTTTACAGTTTTAGCAAATTTATTTCGGTTTTTTGATACAGCGTACCACATTTTTTACTATATTTGTATGAAATTATGGTGTACCTTATGCAAGGTATGCGATATACCATTTGTAATTAGACAATTAAACAATTATACAAAACTACAAACTTACTGAACATGGACAAAGTAAACGCTATGCAGTTGCAGGATGTGGTTATCCGATTCTCGGGTGACTCAGGTGACGGTATGCAGCTCACCGGTACGCTCTTCTCGGACACTTCAGCACTGCTCGGAAATGGTATCTCTACCTTCCCCGACTACCCCGCTGAGATTCGCGCTCCGCAGGGAACTGTAGCAGGTGTATCTGGTTTCCAGGTGCACATCGGCTCTTCACGTGTAGATAACCCTGGCGACTACTGCGATGTGCTCGTGGCAATGAACCCCGCAGCACTCATCGCTAACCGCAAGTGGCTTAAGCCCTCGGCTACCGTTATCATCGACGGCGACACCATGACCGAGGAGAATATCACAAAGGCGGGCTTCAAAACCATGGACCCCATCGCTGAGCTCAACCTCCAGGACTACAATGTCGTAATTCCCGACATCACAACAATGACTAAGGAGGCTCTCAAGGACTCAGGCATGGACAACAAGGCTGTTGTAAAGTGCAAGAATATGTTTGCCCTCGGTATCGTATTCTGGATGTACAACCGTCCCGATGACTACGCTAAGAACTACCTCGACTCTAAGTTCGCAAAGAAGAACCCCGCTGTTGCTGAGGCTAACAAGAAGGTTATCGAGGCTGGTTACAACTACGCTGCTAACACACACCAGTTTGCAAACAACTATACTGTAGCTCCCGCCGAGTTGGAGAAGGGCGTATATCGCTCAATCAACGGTAACACAGCTACTGCATGGGGTTTCTGCGCTGCATCAGAGAAGTCGGGTCTCCCACTCTTCTGCGGCTCATACCCTATCACTCCCGCAACCGTAATCCTCGAGGAGCTTGCTAAGCGTCGCGACCTCGGTGTTAAGACCGTACAGGCTGAGGATGAGATTGCAGGTATCTGTACTTCAATCGGTGCAGCTTACGCTGGTAACTTCGCCGTTACTACAACTTCAGGTCCTGGTATTTCGCTCAAGAGCGAGGCTATGGGTCTTGCTGTTATGGCAGAGCTTCCATTGGTTGTCGTTGACGTTCAGCGTGGTGGTCCTTCAACAGGTCTTCCTACAAAGACTGAGCAGAGCGACCTTAACCAGGCTCTCTACGGCCGAAATGGTGAGTGTCCTATGGTAGTTATCGCAGCATCTTCACCAAGCGACTGCTTCCACTACGCATTCATGGCAAGTAAGATTGCTATGGAGCACATGACTCCCGTAATGTTGCTCTCTGATGGTTTCATCGCTAACGGCTCTGAGCCTTGGAAGATTCCTTCAATGAGCGAGTATCCCGCAATCGTGCCCCCTATCGTAGCACCTCGTGGTGAGGGTGAGGGCGAGTTCTTGCCTTATGAGCGTAACGAGAAGCTCGCACGCGGCTGGGCATTCCCTGGTAAGGAGGGTCTCGAGCACCGCATCGGTGGCTTGGAGAAGGATAAGCTCCGCGGTACTATCTCACACGATCCTAAGAACCACCAGGAGATGGTTACTACACGTCGCAAGAAGGTGGAGCTCGTGGCAGAGGAGTTGCCCGAGTTGGAGGTATTCGGTGCTGAGAATGCAGACGTACTCGTTGTAGGTTGGGGCGGTACACGCGGTCACCTCCACAGCGCAGTTAAGCAGCTTCAGGATGAGGGCAAGAGCGTTGCTCACCTCCACTTCAACTATATCTACCCCTTGCAGAAGGGCGTAGCCGAGACCTTGAAGCGCTACAAGCGCATCGTGGTTTGCGAGTTGAACGAGGGTCAGTTTGCTAACTACTTGCGTCAGCAGTTCCAGGATGTTGTAATCGAGTCTTACGGCAAGACTGAGGGTCAGCCATTCACCGTTATCGAGATCAAGGATAAGGTTAATTCAATGTTGTAACTGTAACACCACAAATAACTTAAAACGAGAAAAACTATGGCAGAATTTAAGTATACACCCGCTGATTTCAAGAGCGATCAACAGGTAAAGTGGTGTCCCGGTTGTGGCGACCACGCCATCCTTAACGCCGTGCAGCGCACAATGCCCGAGGTGGCAGATGCGCTCGGCAAACCACACAATAAGTTTACTTTCGTGTCGGGTATCGGTTGCTCATCACGCTTCATCTACTACATGAAGACCTTCGGCTTCCACACCATCCACGGTCGTGCTAACGCCATCGCAACAGGTATCAAGACTGCTAACCCCGACCTCTCTGTATGGGTATGTACAGGTGATGGCGACTCATTGGCTATCGGTGGTAACCACTTCATCCACGCCATCCGTCGTAACATCGACCTCAATGTTATCTTGTTCAACAACGAGATTTACGGTTTGACTAAGGGTCAGTACTCTCCTACCACTAAGCTCGGTAAGATTACTAAGACCTCTCCTTTCGGTACTGTAGAGAAGCCCTTCACACCTGGTGAGTTGGTTATCGGCGCTAAGGGTACATTCTTCGCTCGTACTATCGACCAGGAGGTTATGTTGACCAAGGAGTGCTTGTTGGCAGCTGCTAAGCACAAGGGTATGGCTGTTACCGAGGCATTGGTTAACTGTATGATTTTCAACGATAAGACTCACGCATTGTTTGCAGGTGATAAGGCTACTCGCGAGGAGAACACCATCCACCTCGTACACGGCGAGAAGATGTTGTTCGGCAAGGAGAAGAACAAGGGTCTCGTATTCGAGAACATGCGCCTCAAGCCCGTAACTATCGGCGAGGACGGCTACACTATCGACGATGTATTAACACACGACGCAAAGTGTGCTGACACCACTCTCCACTCTATGCTTGCAGCTATGAAGTACCCCGAGTACCCAGTAGCAGTGGGTGTCATCCGCGACGTTGACGACGAGAACGTATACGACGTTAAGGTTGCTGAGCAGGTTGAGCAGGTTAAGGCTACTGCAAAGATTAAGTGCGTAGACGACCTTCTTCGCTCAGGTCAGACTTGGGAGATTAAGTAATCTAACGCTCTCGTGGTGGAGCAAATCCATCACCAAAAGCAAGACCCACGGCAATCCGTGGGTCTTTTATTTTACTCTGTTTATGAGGGATAGAGACTAAAACGAGGTCTCGACATGGTTACTCTGCAAGTTGATCAGGATTATGATGTTCAGAGAGGGTCTCCATATCCTGACACTCGACACCACGAGTTCTACGCTTCTCCATAATATAGAAGCGAATAATAACCACAGCACCCAAAAGAACAATAGCTGCGCATACCATATATATAATTAGCGACATCCGGCCACTGCCGACTATATCGCTCAACGACTCTCCATCGTACGAGAGAACTATCAGAGCGTAGGCCAAGGCATTATTGAACATATGAAGGAGTATGGGTGAGAAAATTGAGCGCTTCGAGAGGTAGAAGTAACTAAATATTACGCCAACAATAAGCGCCTCAATAACTACGATTGGTTCCATGTGAACAACACCAAAAGCTACAGCAGAAAGCGATGCCGACACAAATGGCGAGGTGTTGCGACTTAGGATATTATAGAGCCTTGCACGAAATATCATCTCCTCGAATATAGGTGCTAACAACACCACCGTAATTAATGTTCCAACTCCCTCAGGGAAGGTGCGACTATCAGATGAAATAACCCCCTCAAGTGGCAGGAGAACAACAGAAACAGAGATGATCAACAGTACACCTAAGAGTAGGGATACTGGGTCAAAACCAGCACGCGAGTTATTGACAATATTCAAACCCTTAAACACCAGTCGTTCAATAAGTAATGTAATGCCATATACAGCAAGCATTGAGCAGAAATAAACCAACATAAGACTCACATCTGCACTCATATCAGATGTTAGAAAAGTGACGGGAGCACCCACGACCAATGTAGTCACTGCAAAGAGCAAAACAAACATTATAACGAGCCCCACACTCTTAAGAAATCGCTTCATATGGCATCAAAATTTCAGTTAATCACACTACCCCATATCAACGCAACAGTGGCATATCCAATGGGTATAGCAACAAAATTCAAACAAAGATAAACAATTTTCAAGAAACGAGACTGAAAATAGGATAAAATTTACTATTTTTGTCCGATTAATTTTATAGTGAATAATAGAACAAAATATAAATGGCAAAAGTTGTTGCTTTAGCAAATCAGAAAGGCGGCGTAGGTAAGACCACCACAGCCATAAACCTCGCAGCATCGGTAGCCCTACTTGGCAAGAAGGTGCTACTCATCGATGCCGACCCACAGGCAAATGCCACATCGGGATTGGGTTTTGACATCAACCAGCAGGGACTCTACGAGTGCATCGTTGGCGATGCAGTGGCACGCGACGTCATCCTCCACTCGGAAGACATCAAGAAGTTGTGGTTGCTCCCCTCATCTATCAACCTCGTGGCGGCAGATACAGACCTCTCGCAGATGGAGAATGCCCACCACATCATCAAAGGCATCGTGGACTCCGTTCGCGACGACTACGACTACATATTCATCGACTGTTCACCATCACTTGGATTTACTACTGTGAACATTCTCACAGCCGTAGACTCCGTACTTGTGCCTGTGCAGTGTGAATATTTAGCATTGGAGGGCTTAAGCAAACTTTTAAATTCAATTAAGATGGTTAAGAGCCGACTCAACCCATCATTGGCTATCGAGGGTTTTGTGCTCACCATGTATATGCGCAACAAGCTCAACAACCAGGTTGTAAATGAGGTGCGCGAGCACTTTGGCGAGTTGGCATACGAGACCATCATCCAGCGCAACATACGTCTTGGTGAGGCTCCCTCACACGGCAAGCCCATCATGCTCTACGACGCTGCGGCAACAGGTGCGGTTAACTACCTCAGCCTTGCGCGAGAGTTCCTCAAACGCAACAAGACAAAGAGAGAATAAACGAGAACTTGAAATATGACAACAACAAAGAATAAGAGAGGATTGGGCCGTGGCCTCGACGCCCTTTTTGGCGATACCAACCCCACACAGCACGCTAAGCCTATGTCGGAGATGGCAGAGGTGGCGATTGCAGATATTATACCCAACCCCTTGCAACCACGTCACGACTTTGACGATGAGGCTCTCGCGGAGCTATCATCATCTATCGCGACACTTGGCGTTATTCAGCCCATCACACTCCGCCGCCGCAACGATGGTAAGTATACCATCATCAGTGGCGAGCGTCGTTGGCGCGCATCACAGTTGGCGGGTCTTGACACCCTACCAGCATATATCCGTGAGGTGGACGACGAGGACCTACATGCAATGGCACTCGTGGAAAACATACAACGCCAAGACCTCAATGCCATAGAGATTGCACTGGGCATGCAGCGTCTCATCGAGGAGTGTGGACTAACGCAGGAGGCAATGGCAGATAAGGTAGGCAAAAAGCGCTCTACGGTATCAAACTATATGCGCCTCTTAAACCAGCCATCAGAGGTGCAGTTGGCACTCAAGGAGGGCATCATCAGCATGGGCCATGCCAAGGCTATCGCAGCCCTTAACCCCGCCGAGCAGATTAAGGCGATGAAGCGATGTGTGAAGAAGGGTCTATCTGTTCGCCAGGCAGAGGCATTGGCACGCAAGATGAGCGAACCAACCACAACAAATATTGAGGTGGAGGAGGAGTATCCCGAGTCATTCTCAAAGCTTGTGGATGAACTCGAGCGACTCTTCAGCGACAACATCTCAATCAAGCGTACCAAGAGTGGTGCCAGCCGCATAACCATCGAGTGCGCAAACGATGCAGAGGTCGATATGCTTATTGAGAAGCTACACAAAATAAATAACAACTAATTGCGTTGGTTAACTATATAGATATGATTAGACGGATATCCATAGCCATCGTTATGGCGGTGATTGCACTTTGTGCAGCCACCGAGACTCTCTCTGCTCAGGAGTATGACCGCGAGAAGTTGCGTGGCAATGTCCGCACAATCAACAACGGTGGTCTTGTACCCATCGACTCAGCAGCAATCAAACGCGAACAGGCCATAGCAGCAGCGCGCCGCGATTCACTCTACTATCGTCACCTCGACTCACTTGGCCGCATCGCCAATGAGCTTTACGACAACCTTCCCGAATCGGCCCGCGACTCTATGCGCCAATCTATTGCCGCAACACTCAAGCGCGATTCGTCAGTCAGAAGTCGTGGCGATAGCATCAATCCCGATGGTAAACGAGTGCGTCTCAATAGAAATGGCGAGGTGCGCAGACCATTTATCAGCGACTCCATGGGTCTATCCAAGATGTGTTGGTTATCTGTCCCCCTACCAGGTTTTGGACAAATATACAACAAGCAATATTGGAAGTTAGGTATTCTATATCCCGTTTTTGGAACATCATTAGGTATGTTCATCCACGAGAATAAGCAATACAAACCCTACAAGGCGCAATACGACCAATATCTAATCGACCATGGATATATGCGTACTCCAGAGCTGGATGCGCTGCAGACAAAAATGATTCGCCACAACACCATGCAGCAAATATATGCTGGTGTAGCCATTGCCACATACATATACTTTATAGGCGATGCTGCGGTCAACTACTCCACAAACGATGTCTCGCATGTCAAGAAGGCAACGACCCTATCAACCATTTGCCCTGGCGCAGGACAGATATACAACAAGAGTTATTGGCGCGTGCCCATCGTTATTGGAGGTATGGCATCAACAATCTATACCATCGACTGGAACAACCGTGGCTACAAGCGTTTTAAGACAGCATATGCACTACGAGTGGACTACGATAAGAATCCTGATAAGTATCCAGGTGGCGCTGCAGATGAGTTCCGTGGTGCATACTCGGCGACGTTCCTCAAAAACCTTAAGGATAGTTATCGCCGTAACCGAGACCTCTGTATTTTGCTTACCGCAGGTGTCTACATGTTGCAGATTATCGACGCCCATGTCGATGCCCATCTGCAAGACTATGACATATCGGATGACCTAACCATGAACCTCGAGCCATATTTCGACTACTCTCCCGTAGGGTCACAACCACTCTTCGGCGTGAATATGAGCCTGAAATTTTAAGGAGTTCCTGTCCACATATAGGAATAATAGAATCTCCACCATAACAAATATTTGAAATATAGGATAACCTATAAGATATGAAGATGCCATCTACAAAGACACGACTTATGATTGTCGCGTCGCTACTCATTATCGCATCATTGGATGCTTCGTTGCATGCACAACGCCCTCGTCGTGGTGTCGATAAACGCTACACCTCACCCGAAGAGATACAGCGACGTCAAGATAGTCTTAGCAACCAGAATAGTGACTCACTGGAGTTTAGCGACGCTATCTCCGAGAGGGCAACTGAGGCTACTCAGCGTCCAAAGTCGAACACCCCAATGCAGATAGATTCAGCATTGGCCATTTGGCGTGCAAGTAGTTCAAAGGAGTACTACGACAACTACTTTGCAGAGTTTAAGACCTATAGCGACGCACTCAGCGCCTCGGAGACATACGACAGCGTAGATTCACTATACATAGCACGCATGCAGGGCATCATGACACCCGTGCCCCTAACCTATAACCGTGAGGTGCGTAGTGCCATTGAGCGATTCTGCTCGCCAAACTATGCCAACACCTTCAGCTATGCATACTACTACTTTCCAATCATCGAAGAGGAGTTTATAAATGCAGGCATACCCGTGGAAATACGCACACTCGCCATTGTTGAGTCTGGTTTAAACCCATTGGCGCGCTCCAACCGCGATGCTGTGGGCATTTGGCAGTTTATGCCTGGCACAGGTAAGGAATTTGGCCTTGAGATTAACTCGATGGTCGATGAGCGTTGCAACCCCCGTTTGGCTTCGCGCGCTGCAGCTCAGTATCTCAAACGCATGTATAACATCTACGGCGACTGGACGCTCGCAATTGCAGCCTACAACTGTGGTCCTGGACGTGTTAACCGCGCCCTTAGCAATAGTGGCGTAAGCCTCGATGATGCAGGACGTCTATTCTGGGATATATACGCGTACCTCCCCACCGAGACACGCGGCTATGTGCCATTGTACATGGGTGCAACATACGCCTTTGCATACCACCAAGCACACGGCGTTACTGTTCCTACACCTCCTATGCCCATCGCTGTCGACACAATCATGATCGACCGCCCACTCCACCTTGAGCAGATATCTTCGACAATAGACATCGACATCGAGGTACTCAAGATGCTCAACCCCGAGTACACCATGCAGATTATCCCCGCAACAACAAAGAGCTACCCCCTCACTCTCCCCGTAGAGCTCTTCACTGAGTTCGACCGCCAGCGTGATAGCATCTTTGCAAAGGATAGTCTCTACTTGAAGGAGTATGTCGTGCATGCCAACATTGATAAGAAGAAGAATGAGGCGCCTCCAGTAACAATGCACACCGTTAAGAAGGGCGATACGTTGAGTGGCATTGCCAAGAAGTATGGCTGCACAGTACAGCAACTTATGAAGTGGAACAACATCAAGAATGCGAACTCATTACGAATCGGTCAGCGACTAAAAGTTAGTAGCAGATAACCCTACACAAGACTATCATGTACAACCACCTCGATACAGACACAACAATCATTGCACCAGCTACGGCTTCAGGAGGCGCAGTAATGGTTGTACGCCTTAGTGGTAAGCGTGCAATAGATATTACAGATGCACTCTTTCGCGGTAAAACACCACTGCGAGAGTGTAATGGTTACACCCTACACTATGGCCGTATCGTGGATGAGGATAACCGCACTATAGATGATGTTATCGTCGCACTCTTTCGTGCGCCACACTCCTATACGGGTGACGACACTGTGGAGATAACACTTCACGGCTCGGAGTATATAACCTCGGAGGTGCTACGCCTTGCCATCAACCGCGGAGCGACTATGGCTATGCCTGGTGAGTTCACACGTCGCGCCTTCCTTGCTGGCAAGATGGACCTCAGTCGCGCCGAGGCCGTTGCTGACATCATCGCGTCAGACTCCTTGTGGTCACATAACGTGGCATCTACCCAGATGCGCGGCGGCTACTCCGAGCGCCTTGCATCACTACGCAATGAACTCCTACACCTCTGCTCACTACTGGAGTTAGAGCTCGACTTCTCGGAGGAGGACGTAGAGTTTGCTGACCGCACTACACTGCGCAATACACTCAATGATATAGGCACACAGATAGAAGAATTGACATCATCCTTTGCAATAGGTAAAGCTCTTAAGGATGGTATAAATGTGGCTATTGTGGGCAAACCCAATGTGGGTAAGAGCACCCTCCTTAACACCCTTGTCGAGGAGGATAGAGCCATGGTCTCGGATATCGCAGGTACAACGCGCGATACCATAGAAGCCACAACCATAATTAACGGCGTGCGCTATCGCTTTGTCGACACTGCGGGCATCCACACCACCGCCGACACCCTTGAGCAGATGGGCATAGACCGCACACACCGCGCTATCGCTAACGCCAGCATCGTCATTCACCTCGCTACGGCAGACGATACTACCTTCGATACTATCGAGCATAATACCACGCAACACCTTATCCGCGTGGTCAATAAGATAGACACCCTTCCTACCCCATCATCGCTTGCACCCGACACCCTCTGCATATCAGCAAAGTGTGGCATCGGCATCGACGCACTTCGCGAGCGTATAGCATCGACTATAGACACCTCTAAACTCGGCACAGGCAGTGTCTTAGTCTCTAATATGCGCCACTACGCAGCCTTGCGCGAGGCCTACACAGCCCTCTCATCTGCATGCACAGCCATGGAGAAGGATCTACCCTCAGATTTGCTTAGCGAAGATATCCGCCGCGTTGTTCACCACTTAGGAGAAATTACTGGCGAAATCACCTCCGACGACATCCTCCACTCCATATTCTCTCACTTCTGCATCGGAAAATGATTTGTTGTAAATAACTGTAACTGTTAAAACTCTTCGGAGTTTTATACTTAGGCAAAAGTTTACAAAAACTCCGAATTTTGCAAAAAGTTTCGTATCTTTGTTCGTTCCTCAGAAGGAGACGCCGGAAATTTCTGCAGCCCTCAAGAAGGATAATCTATTGTTATGAATTGGATTATTTTAATTATTGCAGGGCTCTGTGAGACGGGCTTTGCATTCTGCCTCGGAAAAGGCAACCTCGCCACAGGCAACAAAGCCGCGATGTGGTACACAGCTTTTGGCATTCTTTGTCTGCTTAGCATGACACTTCTTACCAAAGCCACCAAAACAATCCCGCTCGGCACAGCCTATCCCGTATGGACCGGTATCGGAGCCGTAGGTACCGTGATTATCGGCATTTTGATTTTCAAAGAGCCGACATCGTTTTGGCGCTTGTTCTTCGTGTTTATCCTCATAGCCTCGGTTATCGGTCTAAAAATCGTGCATTAACGAGAAATCGGGACTTCATGTCGAAAAAATCGTTATCTTGGGGATAGATTTATTGAAATTAAACAAATTTGCTATGACTGAAAAAGAGAAGATGTTGCGTCAGATGTTGTATGATGCAAACAACGATACCGACCTTATGGAGGAGCGTAAGATGGCAAAAGACCTCTGCTACGATTTCAACCACTTGCGCCCGTCGGATACCGCTGGACATCAAAAGGTTATACGTCAGCTGTTGGGCAAAACCGCGGGCGATAGTTTCTGCATTGTTGCCCCTTTCTGGTGCGACTATGGCTACAATATCGAGATTGGCGAGAACTTCTTTGCCAATCACAATACGGTGATTTTGGATGGTGCGAAGGTGAAGTTCGGCAACAACGTCTTCATCGCCCCGAACTGCGGTTTTCACACGGCGGGACACCCCATTGATGCCGAACGACGAAATCAGGGTTTGGAGTATGCATACCCTATCACGGTAGGCGATAATGTGTGGATCGGCGCGGGCGTGCAGGTTATGCCGGGCGTTACCATCGGCTCGAATGTCGTGATTGGCGGTGGTTCGGTGGTGGTCAAGGATATCCCCTCCAATGTAGTGGCGGTGGGCAACCCCTGCCGTGTCGTGCGACCAATTACCGACGAGGACAAAATTAAATCGTGGGATAGGGAGTAGCAACCAATAGCATAAAGGAAGAAGTAAATAATCTCCTTCATATTTATTCTAATGACAAGTATTCTGCTGCCACATAATCCGTAAGCCACACACCATTTCTTGACAAGTAGAACTTAACTCCATCACTGTACATCTTTTGGGAATCTACCTTAAATACAATAGGTGTGCCATGACGTTTTCCAACATTAACAGCGGTTTCAATCGTTGATGACAGATGCACATGCAATCTATTTCTTGATTTTAGTCCTTCGCCTAAGATAGCTTTTACAAAATGTTCTGCAGTTCCATGATACAGTATTGATGGTGGCACACACTCCTCCAATTCAACATCAACTTGAATGGAATGTCCTTGTCGAGCTCGCATATATTGCTTATCCTCCGAGAACTCAAAACGTTGCTTGTTGTTTGTGTGGACAATATCACATAATTCATCGAATGTGAATCCGTGATTACCAATAAGGTCAGAGACTTTTCTCCAACCATTTGCATCAAACTGATATTTTCTATCGTGACGAAGCAAATACGCCAATCGCTTACTCTTATAATTTGCGCTCATTATTCTAAGGTTAGTGTGTTAATATATTTTTGTTGCTAATAACATATAATAATACAGAGCGAATAATGTGATATAATCTATCAACAAATTGCGTTTCGGTTCTACATCACACAGTTTACCGTTATCTTACCGCTGAAGTAGATACAAGCAATTGGCAAATTAGAGATGGTAAAAATTGTAGCGATGGAATGTACATTCTCGTACTCTCCATCGCTACAATTATATATTAGGGGATACGACTACCCTACTTATCTTACATATACCATCTTCTATCTATTGCCATCAACAAAGTGTTCCAACGACTTCATGATGTTACGCGAATGCAAAACCATTGTCTTGGTCTCGGTAAGTATATTGAAGAATAGCATATTTGCCGATGATGAACCACCAGTATCTCGCAAGCGACGCAACTGGTTCTGCATAACCTCGTCAATAAGGTTGAAGAGCTCATCACGCTTAGTGAGTACCTCCTCCATCTTCTCGAACGAGCGTGTGCGAAGCATGTGGTTGATGTTGCCGAATATCTCCTCCACGCGGTCGTTTATACGTTTGAGGTCGTAAACCTGCTCCTTGGTGAGTCCAGAGTGGTTGTTATCTACATGTTTGTAGCAGGGACGCGTGATGTGCAACAGCGCCTTGCTGGTCTCCGATATGTAGTCCACAACCTGAACATAGAAGTGACCAGTGTTGACATCACTCTCCTCGAGGGTACGCAACAGAGGAATAATCTCATACTTCTGCTGACGTGTAGATTGGTAGAAATCCTCCGCCTCATTAACCATCTCGCGTAGCACCTTACGATTCTCCTTAAACACTGCAACGATGGTACGGTCATATATCATTGTCACCTTCTCCATTGAAGCGCAGACATGCTCCGTGTAGGCGATAAGTGCCTCCTCTGGGCTCTGCTTAAGGGTATCACTAATCTTTGCTACTGCCGACTCCTCGACCTCCTTATTCTCGCTCTTCTTCGAGATATTACTCTTGATGATAAGACCGATACAGATAATTGTCACAGCAATTGCAACGATATTCCAGCCATTTACATCAATAAGCTGACCATAGGCGAGTGCAAGGGTTACAGCAAGTGCGATAAGGAAACCACCCAACGCGGTGATAAACCAACCCATAATAACGGTCATAACGCCTGTGATGCGATATACGGCACTCTCACGACCCCATGCTCGGTCTGCCAATGAAGAACCCATAGATACCATAAATACAACGTAGGTTGTAGAGAGTGGCAACTTGAGCTGTGTACCGATAGAGATAAGGATTGCAGCAGCTGTGAGGTTTACCGTAGCGCGGATAAGGTCGTAATTGGCATCACCACGCTCCTCCTCTGTTAATGGCACGAAGCGACTCTCGATGTAGTTTTTAACACTCTTTGGAGTAATAGCCTCGACTGCATTGCTGAGCGCGCGTGCACCACGCACAATGCCTCGCGATGCATTTGTAGCCTCATTATTGCTTGGTGAAACCTCATCGGTCTGTGACGATAGCTTGCGCTCTGTCTCGATTACGCGCATTGCCTTCTTCGAAGTAAAGAGCGTGATAACCATTACAAGACCCGCAGCACACATAATCCAGAAGTTTGCCTGCGTAGGATTCATTAACTGCGCCATCGTTGTGGGGATGGTGTCGGAGTTGTGGGCAATTACATATGAGTCATAACCCGCGTAGGGCACACCAATAAAGTTTACAAGGTCGTTACCCGCGAAGGCCAAAGCCAAAGAGAATGTACCGGCGAGAATTGACACACGCAAAATATTAACTTTGCAACGCTGCAATATCCACAATAACAAAGAACTAACAGCCCACAAAATTAGTAATGCCATACCCGTATGGTCGTTTACATAATCTTTGAGCACATCGGGAATAAGCTCTGTGCTTTTGAGACCCTTGAATACGGTAAAGTATATGATACCAGCAAGCGTAACACCACACCAAAGCGCACCAAATCTGTTAAAAAGTTTGTGGTAGCGGAAAGAGAATATAACGCGCGATATATACATCAATAGGTGACCCGTAAAGAATGCCAAAACCACTGAGAGCAGGATACCCGACACAATGGCAAGGGCATTACCCGAGTTGATGTATAGACCCAAATCCGTCATAAGGGCATCGCCACTCCAAATGTTGTATAGGGCCAATGCCATTGCTGAACCAAGCAAGCCAAACACCAACGACACGGTAGTAGAGGTGGGTAGTCCAAGTGAGTTGTAGATGTCCAAGAGGATGATATTCGAGAGCATCATGCCCAAGAATAATATCATAATCTCCTGATAACTAAACATATTAGGATAAAAGACACCACTTCGTGCTACATCCATCATGCCGCTTGAGGTCATAACTCCGACCATAACGCCAACAGCGGCAATAGAGAGGATGATGTTTTTCTTGGCTGCCTTTGAGCCAAATGCTGAATTTAGGAAATTCACGGCATCGTTCGACACGCCGACAACGATACCCATAACAGCCAATAGGGCTAGTACAATTACTATAAATAGATCCATAACATTAAGAGTTATGCCACAAAGATATAAAATAATTGTTACAAAATTGTTACAAAATTATTTCATTATTATTAACACGTGCCTCAAAAATATCATTTTAGGTTTGTATAATTGTTAAATCTTTATTAAATTTGTAATGTTTATGAGGCGTTTGAGGTATATATTCGTATATTTGACGAAAACTTTGGAGCATGAATAAATATAGAATATTGGTCGTAGATGACGAAGAGTCACTATGTGAGATTTTGAAGTTTAACCTCGAAAAGGAGGGTTACAGCGTGACTACGGCACTGAGTGCCGAGGAGGCATTGTCACTTAATCTTGCCGACTACGATCTTATGATTTTAGATATCATGATGGGTGAACTCAGTGGTTTTGGTTTGGCGCGCATACTCCGCAAGCGCACAGAGACCGCCGAGACTCCAATCATATTTTGTACAGCTCTCGACTCCGAGGCCGACAAGATTAAGGGTCTTGATATTGGTGCTGATGACTATATATCGAAACCCTTCTCGTTGGCAGAGGTCATGGCGCGTGTGCGTAGCGTATTGCGCCGTTCAAAGCGATCACTCACCACAGCCGCGACAAACGAATCTCCTGCAGAGGAAGAGGCAAAGACGAATGATAGCGTAATACGCTTCGAGACCTTGGTGGTTAACAACCTCGACAAGAGTTGTTACATTGATAATGAGGAGGTGCAGCTAACGCGCAAGGAGTTTGACATCTTGGTATTGCTTCTCTCCAACCGCGGCACAATACTTTCACGCGAGCAAATTATGAAGCGTGTATGGAGTGAGGAGGTGGTGGTACTGGACCGCACCATCGACGTAAACATCACTCGTCTACGCAAGAAACTTGGCATTTATGGTAACCATATAATAACAAGAACTGGATATGGCTATGGATTCAAAATCTAAAATTTTCAGCTATCGCGGAGGCATGTACCTCCTTTTGGCAATACTCATAACCACGCTTATTGGAGGTTTTATAGCCTACCACTTATCGGTTTTGAGTCACAACGAGAGCATCACTACAATTGACGAGAGCATCTTCTTTGCCATCATAGGCGTTGCAGGCGCCTCCATCGTCATAGCCCTCATGCTTGCTATGCGCATGAGCCGCAATTTGCGTAGTCTCGATCGTGCCGTTACGGCCATGGAGAATGGTGCGGACATTGAGTCTATGCCACAGTTTGCAAATGATGAGTTAGGTGATATTGCTCGTCACATCATCGCCCTCTATGGTCGCCTTCGTGACGCTTCGAACGTCATCCAGCGCGAGCATGACAACGCACTACATGAGCATCAAGAGAAGTTACGCATTAAGCGCCAGCTCACCAACAATATCAACCACGAGCTTAAGACCCCAGTGGCAGCCATCCAGGGATACCTCGAGACTATGACCACATCAAAAGATATGACGACCGAGGAGCGCGATGCCTTTATTGCGAAGTGTTATGCCCACTGCCAGCGTCTTACACAGCTGCTTAATGACGTGTCGACAATTACTCGCTTAGAGGATGGCAGTAGCCGCATCGAGTGTGAGAGTGTCGACCTACGCACTATTGTTGATGAGATTGCATCGGAGGTGGCTCTACTACCCGATGATAAGCGCATGCGCATGAACATAGAGCTTCCTGCCCCCATGCAGGTATTGGGCAACTCAACGCTTCTTATGTCTATATTTAAAAACCTTACAGATAATGCTATAGCATATTCGGGTGGTCGCGATATATACATTCGATGTATTGACGTTAGTAGCACGATGTACACAATCTCGTTTGCTGATAATGGCATTGGCGTAGATAACGACCACATCAACCATATCTTCGAACGCTTCTACCGCATCGATAAGGGTCGCTCACGCAAGCTCGGTGGAACGGGTCTTGGACTCTCAATTGTAAAGAATGCCGTCCTATTCCATGGTGGTGACATAAAGGTCTCGAACCGCAAAATTGGTGGTTTAGAGTTTATATTCACACTACCCAAGGCGTAGCAACGTTTCTGAAACTAACAATGGGGACCTCCAAAGTCGGAGAGTCCCCATTGTGCTATATTGAAGTCTTATCGGACAGTCGCCCTTTGAGCTTGACGCCTCCAGCGCACATATCCCGCAACAGCGAGAATACAATAGAGCGCATAGAGACCTGCCGTGATGGGGATACCTTTATATATGTAGAGTCCCACACTTATCATATCGACCACAAGCCACACCAACCACTGCTCGACCAACTTGCGTGATAGCATCCACATGGCGACGATACTCAACGCCGTAGACATAGAGTCAAAGAGTGGCACACGACTATCTGTGCACTCTGAGAGGAAGAAGTAGAACGCTACATGCAAAACGGCATAGACAGCGACCAAAGGTACAATCCACTTCATTGGCGTGTGACGAATATCTCCGTCATCACTCTTCTTGGGTCGTCGTTTCCACACAACAAGACCATAGACACCAGCCAACACATAGTACAACTGCATGGCGGCATCGGCATAGATACCACTTTGGAAGTATAGTACACCATGTACTACAGGCATAATAGCACCAACGATCCAAAGCCATATGTTTGCCTTATACTCGAGCCACAGATATAGCAATCCGAGTGTTGTGCCTACAATTTGGAGTATTAGAGCGAAATCCATATCAAAATTAGAAGTTTACTGTTATATTAGCAAGCACATTGATGGGGGCCTGTGGGAAGAAGAAGGCATCGTCGTAGCGCTCACCATTCCACATATACGAATAGCCATAACCATTCGACTCATAGAGCGTAGAGAAGAGGTTGTTGATTGCCAAACCGAAGCGCACCTCACCCTCCGACTTTGTGCGAAGCGTATAACCAAGATTGAGGTTCGTTACGCAATAGGCATCCAACGACAAAGCCTCAATCTCGTTGTTTGTGAAGTACTGCTTACCTACATACTGCGTATGCCACAATGCGCTGAAGCCTCCAACATGGAAGTCCGCCATTAGCGAGCCCATCACCGATGGTGAGTACGATATGGTCATATCGCCGAGGTTCTGACCATAGGTTGGGCTATCCTTCAACTCATCGACATAGTCTTGAATCTTATTCTGCGAAAGTGTAGCATTTGCCGAGAGTGTGAGCCACTTTGCCACCCTCCACGATGCCATAAGTTCGACACCACGACGGTAGCTGCGTGCTACATTGGTATTTAGCGCATCGTCGCCATCGTTTACCATACCCGTAGCCACAAGCTGGTTGTGGTAGAACATATAGTACAAATTAACGCCCACCACAACGCGAGGTGCTGTGTAGGTATAACCTAACTCGAAGTCTATGAGTCGCTCAGGCTTAGGCTCGGTGTCGTCAGCCGAGAACATATAGCGGTCTGTGAAATCTGCGCGCGTAGGCTCGCGGTGTGCTACGGCAGCCGAAGCAAAGACGTTGTGGCGGTGGTGAATGTAACTGATACCCGCGCGAGGGTTGAAGAAGTTGTACTCGTTGTCGATGTTAATGGGCTGCATGTAGACACCCTCATCGCCCCAAATAGAGTTATCGTTTGTACCCCACGCCTCATAGCCTACATAGCGATACTGCACATCGCCAAAAATATGGAGTTCGTTATCCATCAAGCCACGCACCGCAGTCCAGTCTGCACGTGCAAAGATGTTACCATCGTGCTTAATGACATCGTTATCGTACCACTTACCCGCAACCGAGGCGCTCTCCATGCCGTCGACCCAGCTCAATGTGCCCCAGTGTGGTGAGTTGTAGTAGCTATATGAGCCACCAAAGGTTACATCAACCTCGGATGTGCGATACTCCGCCGCAGCATTGACACCACCAAGGTGTGTGAGCATCTTTTTGTGGCGAATAAGGTCCGCCTGCTCGATTGTGGTATTTAGATTTGTGTAACCCGCCAACCACGCATCGTCTTTGTACTGGTTGTAGTAGCCATAGCCATAGGTATAGAAGAGTGTAGCGTTAAACTGCCAGTGGCTGTTGAAACGGTGGTTCAGAACGAGCTGATTGTTGAATTGTAAGTAGTTATCGGTCTGGTCATCGTAGTAGTCTACATGTGTGCCATCCTCCAACACGAATGGGCCATCGGATATTACATACTGGCCCGAGTCATGGTAGCGGCGACCATAGCGTTCCATATCCTTGCGCGACACACCGTTATAGGTGAGGTAGGTCTTTGCCGAGCCACCAAACGACAAGAACTTAACCTTTGTGTTAGAGCCGTAGTATCCCGCCTGAAGCATATACGATTTGAGGTCTGTAGCACCACGGTCGATGTAGCCATCCGAGCCGATATGCGTAAGGCGTGCATCCACCACCCAGTGGTCACACATAAGTCCTGACGAGATATGCAACGCCTGTTTATTGGTGTTGTACGAGCCATAAGAGAGTGATGCAGTGCCGCCAAACTTTGTTGAGAGCGCATCGGTAGTCATCGCCACAGAGCCACCAAAGGCTCCCGTGCCATTTGTCGAAACTCCCGCACCACGCTGCACCTGCACCGTACCCACTGACGAAATAAGGTCTGGGGTGTCGTACCAATACATAGAGTGCGAGTCGGGGTTGTTCATCGCAACACCGTTGATTGTCACATTGATGCGCGTTGCATCCGTACCACGGAGGCGTATTGCCGTTGCACCGATACCAATACCTGTTTCGTTTGTCGCAATGACCGAGGGGGTAAGCGCAAGTGCTGTAGGCATATCGGTACCATATGCCGAGCGGTCGAGGTTATCCTTCGATAGGTTATCCTGAGCCACAGGTGTGGTACGCTTGGCGTTTACAGTTGTTACTTCGATAACGTCAATGTCGTAGTTTCGTAGCGAGTCGATGGATAACTCATCGCTTTTAGCGTAAAGCGATGCCGCAGAGAGAGTAAGTGCGGCCATTAAAATAAAAATCCTTTTCATACTTTAATTATTAAGTTGAAAAGGGGCTTCTTAAGATATTTCCGTGTTCCCGGTTTCAGCATTACCCGTATCCGGTACAATGGGTTTAATCTCAGCCAATCTCTTCACTACCGTTCAAGCATGGCTGAACACGTCATTATCCTCGCTCTTATAGTGAAGGAGTAGCACCCCTTATTTTGCCGCAAAGATAAGCAAAAAATTGATAATTAGTAGCAAAGAGCCAACTTTTTACAGACAGCACACAGAAATAAGAGACATAAGCGAGGTCTCATATCACCACTCTATTGTCTCTTACCTCTTGAACTGTACTTATCATTTCGACACTAATCATCACTACCCAGCACCCTATTTCTCTTATACGTTAGTGCTGTTACGATGGCGAGAATAAGTATTACGATACTATTAAATAGGTAGGCAAACGTATGACTTGTAGCATGAAAGAGGTGGTCAATACCATCAATCATAAATGGAGCCACAAGGATTGCCAGGTAATTCGTAGTCATCACAATAGCTAATGCCAATGTAGATAGATGAGGCGGAGCATTTGTCGCAGCCTTATCGTAGATTATTGGCTGCATGACTCCATAACCCAAACCTGTAAGTATCGCACCAAGCGTCAATGCTGTGGCTGAGGGGTGAGGCATAGACATAAGCAGAAGACCTATACACATAGCCATTAACGACCATAAATTAACTGCTCTACCAAAGATTGCGATTATGCGATTTAACATAAATCCTGGCGCCATGATAGCAAGGAAGAAAAGCGATATTATAACACCCGCCTCGCTGCTACGCATACCAGCAAGTGACGCAACATATGAGGTATTGTATGTCACGATAAGCGAGGTATAGGTTATAGCGAAGTAGAATAGGACAAGGCCAACGATAATCTTCACATTTAGTTTTGTTTGCCTATTCTGAGCACCCGACTTAGGCTCTGGTTGCGGTTTTGTGCGACTAAGCGTGGGGATAAGCAAAAGTGTGACCGCAGGCAACAAATACACAACAAATGCCAAGTGCCACTCCACGTCGGCCAAATAACCCACAGCCGATGTTGCGACGACAAGCGTCAGGTTATTGACAGCAGAACTTATACCAAGTTGCTTAACACGTTTGTCTCCAGTAAAATAATCGACAATCAAGCCCGTGGATAGAGGTATAATCATTCCTGCGCCAACACCGACAAGCGTACTTGCCACAATAAGTTCTACGAGTGTTTGGGATGTGGTGCACCACACACCACTAAGCAGAAATATCGCAGTTCCAACCACCAAGAGAGTCATCTTATTTCCCCTTACTGCCCAGCGTCCTGCAAGTAGCATAAAGGGAATAATCAACAACGATGGTAGCGACTCAAGCATCTGCACCTCAAGTTCGCTGGCATGGGGAAAGATGCTCTGCATATCATCCAAAATAGGCGAAATCGCCAAGCCTGGTAACGACACAATAGCCGAAACAGACCATATAGCCACTAAGGCTATCAAGGGTATTTTACCCTTACCTGTATCAATAGTCATTTAACCATATTTTTATTATATTGCGACTATACAAATAGCGTACCACACACCATTCGTTCACGCATACGCACGCACACCTTGTTTATTCAACTTTTTATGCTATCTTTGCACAATTATAATGACTCAAGACTAAAACCTCATATAATCATGAAAAGAATTATCGCTCCTTCGGTGCTTTCAGCCGACTTCGGAAACCTTAATCGCGACATGGAGATGCTCGAGCGCTCACAGGCCGAGTGGGTACACGTCGATGTTATGGATGGTGTATTTGTTCCCAATATCTCATTCGGCTTCCCTCTTATGAAGCCATTGCGCAAGGGAACTACAAAGGTTCTCGATGTACACCTCATGATTACTGCACCCGAAAAGTATGTAACACGCTTTGTAGAGGCGGGTGCTGACTATGTAACCTTCCACTATGAGGCTACCGAGAATATCCAGGAGTGCATCGACCTCATTCGCAAAGCGGGTGCTAAGGTGGGTATATCAATCAAGCCAGGCACAGAGCCCGAGGTATTGGACAAGTGGCTCACACAGCTCGACCTCATCCTCGTAATGAGTGTAGAGCCAGGCTTCGGTGGCCAGAAGTTCATGCCCTCGTCTATTGCAAAGTGTGAGTATCTCAATCGTAAGAAGCAGGAGTTGGGTCTCGAGGAGCTTATCGTCGAGGTAGATGGTGGCATTTCGGCGTCAAACTCTCGTCTACTATTCGAGGCGGGTGCCGAGGCATTGGTTGCGGGCAGTTCAGTGTTTGGCGCTACTGATCCCGAGCAGGCTATTATTGACATGATCAACTCATAATCCACACCTTGTTAGAATGATTTCGCTCGACAACCTCACTATAAGCTACGGTGGCTGGACGCTCTTCGACGGCATATCGTTTATGATTAATCCTAAGGACCGCATAGGCCTTGTGGGTAAGAATGGTGCTGGCAAGACCACCCTACTGCGCGTCATCACAGGTGAGCAGCAACCAACAGAGGGCGCTGTAACCATAAATGGCGAGTGTACCATAGGCTACCTACCCCAGCAGATGCGCGTGGCAGATACCACATCGCTTGTAGCAGAGACAACCAAGGCCTTCGAGGAGGTTTTGCGCATTGAGGCAAACATCGAGCGCCTAACAGCGGAGATTGCTTCGCGCACCGACTACGAGAGCGAGGAGTATGCCGAGCTCATACACCGACTCAATGAGGCTAACGACCGCTACCATATCCTTGGTGGCGACACGCGCGATGCCGACATTGAGCGCACGCTCCTCGGCTTAGGCTTTAAGCGTACGGACTTCGAGCGCCCCACGCGCGAGTTCTCAGGAGGTTGGCGCATGCGTATCGAGTTAGCAAAACTCCTACTACGCCGTCCCTCAATCTTCCTCTTGGATGAGCCTACGAACCACCTCGACATCGAGAGTATTCAGTGGTTGGAGGAGTACCTCAAAAACTACAATGGTGCAGTGCTGCTCATATCGCACGACCGCGCCTTCTTGGACAACGTAACCACACGCACTGTGGAAATTTCGTTAGGCAAGGTCTACGACTACAAAGTGCCCTACTCGAAGTATATCGTGTTGCGTCAGGAGCGTCGTGCGCAGCAGATGGCGGCATACGAGAACCAGCAGCGCCTAATCGAGAAGACCGAGGTGTTCATCGAGAGGTTCCGCTACAAGCCATCCAAGAGCAACCAGGTGCAGTCGCGCATCAAGCAGCTCGAGAAGCTCGACCGCATTGAAGTCGATGAGGAGGATTTGTCACGCCTCAATATAAAATTCCCGCCAGCACCCCGCACAGGTCAGATTGTTGCAGAGGTAAAGGAGGTGGGCAAGGCCTTTGGCGAGAAGCGCATATTCTCGGGCGCGGAGTTTACCATAGAGCGCGGACAGAAGATTGCCCTTGTAGGCCGAAATGGCGAGGGTAAGACCACCTTTGCCCGCATGCTTATCGGCGAGTTGGAGCCTACGGAGGGCAGCATCAAGCTCGGTGTAAATGTCAACATAGGCTACTACGCCCAGAACCAAGACGACCTCATGGATGGCGAGTTCACGGTATTCGACACCCTCGACCGCGTGGCTGTGGGCGACATACGCACACGCCTTCGCGACATCCTCGGTGCCTTCCTTTTCCGTGGCGAGGATATCGAGAAGAAGGTCAAGGTATTGTCGGGTGGCGAGCGTTCACGCCTTGCCATGGCGCGTCTCATGCTTGAGCCATACAACCTTCTTATCCTCGACGAGCCTACCAACCACATGGATATGCGCTCGAAGGACATTCTGAAAGATGCACTACAGAAGTATGACGGCACGGTGGTGGTTGTATCACACGACCGAGAGTTTCTCGACGGCCTCGTGGACCGCATATACGAGTTCCGCGATGGTGGCGTAAGGGAGTACCTCGGCGACATATGGTACTTCTTGGAGAAGCGCAAGATTGAGTCGTTGCAGGAGATTGAGCGCAAGGATAAGCCCGCAGTCGCAGAGAAGAGCACAGCCGACAGCAACACCGGCAAACTTTCGTACGAGCAGAAGAAGGAGCAGGAGAAGCTACTTCGCAAGTTGCGCAAGGCCGTGGAGAGCATAGAGGAGGAGTTGGCTAAGGTTGAGGCAGAGATTGCCGCCTACGACAAGCGATTTGCTGAGGCTACGGAGTATAATGCCGATGACTACGCCAAGTATGACACCCTCAAGCAGCAGTACGACAAGCTTATGCACGAGTGGGAGAAGGCTTCGTACGAATTGGAGATAACTGAGCAGAACTAACACAAACAACCGCATATAAACAATATAAAGATGGAGAACATCATTTTTGGAATACGTCCAGTTGCGGAGGCTGTCGAGGCTCGCAAACAGATTGAGCGCGTATATATTAAGAAGGGTGCCGAGGGTCAACTTATGAACGACCTTAAGGACCTCATGGCACGCCACCACATCCACTGGCTGGAGGTGCCCATCGAGAAGCTAAACCGCCTAACTCGCGGTAACCACCAGGGCGTCGTGGCACAGATTGCTGCTATCGACTACGTTGAGCTCAACGATATCCTCGAGCGTGTTCCCGAGGATGAGACACCACTTATCGTGGTCTTCGACGGCGTTACCGATGTACGCAATTTTGGCGGCATCGCCCGCTCGGCAGAGTGTGCAGGTGCTCATGGTCTTATCACACCTTTGAAGAACTCCGCTCCCGTAAATGGTGACGCTATTCGCTCTTCGGCTGGTGCCTTGAACAACATCCCCGTATGCCGCGTAGGCTCTATACGCAACACACTCAAGACGTTGCAAGTTGAGGGTTTTCAGATTGTAGCTGCGACAGAGAAGAGCAAGAAACTCCTCTACGACGCAGACTTCACAAAGCCTACGGTCATCGTTATGGGTGCAGAGGATAAGGGTATCTCGAAGGAGGTATTGAAACTCTGCGATGAGCAGTTGGCCATTCCTCTTATCGGTCACACCGAGTCACTTAATGTGGCTGCAGCTGCAGCCATCATGCTCTTCGAGGTAGTGCGCCAGCGCATCGGCTAATGGCTATCATAGAGCATCGAATACTTGGAATGATAGAGTGTGTTCGCTCATTGCGTGCACGCTCTATTCGTCTTGTTGTGCGTCGTAACGGCACATTGCGCCTCACCTACCCGCTCTTTAGTAGCCGCGCAAAAGCGATTGCCTTTGCCGAGAGTAAGATGGAGTGGATTGAACAGAGTCGTCAGCGCATCAGTCAGCGCATAGCACAACACCCCACCATTACACCCACAGAGGTAGAACGCCTACGCCGTGAGGCTCGCGCATACATCCCTGCCACACTATCGCGCCTTGCCCAGGAGCACGGCTTCAGCTACACGACGCTACGCATCTCTTCAGCCCGCACTCGATGGGGTTCATGTAGTGGTCGCAATGGCATCAGTATCTCACTTTTTATGATGCTTCTACCCGAACATCTACGCGAGTTTATCCTACTACACGAGCTGTGCCACACACGCCACCACAACCACTCCGCAGCTTTCCACGCACTACTAAATAGAGTTGTTAATGGCAAAGAAGCGGAATACAACCGCGAACTAAAGTCGCACCCTATCCCACAAATCGAGCAATAACCGCAGTTAAAATCATTGGATAAAAAGGATAATATTGTCCATTTTAACCAATAGGGGGGGGTATTTCGACCAAAAAATTTTAGTTTATCCCCTATTTTTTTCTCCTATAAACTCTTGTATTTTACCAATAAAATACTATCTTTGCAGTAAAGAGTTCACTATTCCCCATTAGTGTAATAATTATGCAATAGTCTAAATCGTTGCCCGAGTAGCATCATACCGCTTACTTAGGCACGGTTCTTGCTAATTATCAACACTTTAATGGGGCAATGATATATATAGTCATATAGCAAAGCAAACAATAGCTCTGCATATGAATAACATGTTATGATGACGATTACAAAGTTTGCACTATAATTGCGATAGGGATTTAGAGAAAATACAACAAACAATATTTTAAATTAACATTTTATGAAAGTAAAATTTTTAGCGTTAGCGGCATTGGTGCTTGGATTGGCATCATGTCAGAACGACTTCAGCGGTTACGACGATGTTAACGTCGCTCGTGGTGAGGTCGACTTTGAGCTTGCCGTTACCACTCCTGACCTTGGGGATACCCGTGCTGAGGATGGTGACACGCAGTATGCTCTTAATAGTGGATTCGGTGCAATCGACTATTTGCAGGATGGGGCTATTGCCAACATCACAGATTGGACTGACGTAGACCTTCGCTACTCTTTGGAGGTTTACGACGTAACTACAGATGCAAATGGAGATAAGGTTGTATCTGACGTGCCAGTTAAGGATCGTATGGTTATCGTTAAGGATGCGTATGAGCCTGTGAAGTTCAACCTTCGACTTATTCCTAACCGCGAGTATCGCTTTGTTGTTTTTGCTGACTTCGTAGATCAGGAGGATGCAACAGACGTAGCTGATATCGAGGTACAGTCTACACTTGGTTTGCACCACGAGATTGGCGCAACCCTTCGCGACATCAAGGTTGTTAATGATGGCATCAACGATGAGTGTACCGATGCTTACTTCTACGCAGGCAACTTCACAATTACCAACAGCAATGCTCAGGAGGTAACCTTGAAGCGTCCTTACGGTAAGGTTCGCGTTATCGCTACTGACCTTGCAGAGCTCAACAACAACTTGATGCCAGCAATGGTTCAGGTTGAGTACGAGGAGCCACATGCAGCAGCATTCAACGCAGTAACTGGTGGCGTAGACCTCACTTATGAGACAAAGGTTTACACCTCTGTATACAATGATGGTATCTCTTTGAACAGCCTCGAGAACCACTTCTACAATGCTGGTTGGGATGCAGAGCAGACTACAACACCAAACAACGAGGTGCGTAATACTCACATGACTCTCTTTACTGACTACATCCTTGCTGAGGGTCAGGATATGAGCGAGATTCACTTCTCAATGTCTGTATATGGCGACAAGGAGGGTAAAGACCTCATTAAGGCTACCGAGTTCAACACTCAGATTCCTATTAAGCGTAACCACTTGACTACTATCATCGGTAACGTCCTTACAACTGCTACTGAGATTAACGTAACTATCGACGATAATTTCGAGAACGCTGAGCGTGAGTACTACGTATTTGAGGCACTTGTAAATGGTGGCGAGGTTACTTTGGACCGCGACTATGTTATCGGTCGTCCTCTCTTTGTTGAGGCTGAGGCTGTCTTGAACCTCAATGGTTACTCTATCACAAACACTGCAGATAACCAGGAGACTGACGTTATCATCGTTCGTGAGGGCGGTAAGCTTACCATCAACGGTGAGGGTACTATCGAGGCTGTATCGGGCACCGACGGCTATGCTGTAATTGTACGCGATAATGGCGAGCTCACCATCAATGGTGGTACATTCAAGGCTGGTAAAGATGCTAACGACGAGGCTAACGCTGTTGTTTATGTTCGCGACAACGGTAATGTATTCGTAAATGGCGGTTACTTCCCTAACGATGCAAAATCTACATTCGTACTTAACAAGCGTGATGCTGACCGCGCAAATACTGTTATCGAGGTTCGTGGTGGTACATTCGAGTACTTCGACCCAATGAACAATGCTGCAGAGGGTGCTAATACAAACTTCGTGGCTGATGGTTTCGCATCGTACCTTGAGGGTGAGCACACATATGTTGTTCGCGAATCTCAGGACTACACTTATGATGAGGCAACAAACACTTACTATGTTTACAACGCAAATGGTCTTGCAACATGGGCATATGTAGCGGCTAACACAACAACGAGCCCCAACCTTGAGGTTATGAATAACATCAAGTTGCCTAAAAAGACCATCGAGCCAGACGACGCCAACAAGAGATATACTTTCACAGGTGAGGATATTACCGTAACTGATGGTATTCCATCTGGTAGCAACTGGCCTGCAATTAGCGACTATGAGACATCATACAACTCAGAGAAAAATGTATATGAGTATTATGGTGGCACAATTAATGGTAACGGTTACACTATCTCAGGTCTTCGTATCAATCATGATTTAGTTGCATCAGGCTTCCTCTGCTGGACAAAGGGTGCTAAGGTGGATGAGCTAACATTTGACGACGCTGTAGTATACAACAAGGGTGGTAATCTGGGTGAGACATACACAGGTATTATTATTGGTCGTTGCTGGGATGGTAGCCACGTTAACGACTGCCACATTAAGAACTCATCAGTACTTGGCAAGAACGAGGTAGGTGGCGTAGTAGGTCGCGTATACCGTCGTACAATCAAAACAAATACACCTGACGGTCAGCCTCAGAACTTGATGGAGAAAATGGCATACGTTACATATTGTACAACAGACAATAAGACTGTAGTAAAGGGTGAGAAAAACGTTGGTGGTATTGTTGGTATGAACTATGGTGCTATAGTTGGTCAGTGTGTTAACAACGCCGATGTTTTTGCAAATGACATTGCAGGTGGTGTTGCTGGTTATACTCGTTCTTATACTGTAAGCAGCGATGGTTATATTATCGGATGCAAATCATCAGCAGATGCTACTATCACATCGAAAGCCTACGCTGGAGGTATTGTAGGTCAGGTATACCAGGATACTAAGCATTACTATACAAGAAGTTGGGTTGTAGGTTGCGTTTCTGAGTCAAAGATTGTTGCAGCAAAACCTGCCACAATGATTGGTTATTCTTCTAGTGCAACAGTTACAGCTTGCTGGGCTGTGAAAAATGGTGCTAACGTTATCGCTGCATATGGCACTCCTATTAACGAGGCATCGTTCCAGTACAACGCAGCAACAGATGCTACACAGGCTGATATTGACGCTATGAACGCAGCTATCGTGGCATTCAACGCATCACCAGACAATATTTCTATTGATGGAACTGTTGGTGCTGTAATGTTGAAGCGTTGGGTATTGGTTAATGGTGTTCCCGTTCTCCAGTAATCAACCCTAATCACATAATTGAAGCGCTCGGCCAATGGTCGGGCGCTTTTTATGTATGGCAAATAGTCGTGGTGCTCTCTACTCTAAGCCTTGAATATATGGGGCAACGAAAGCATGAATAGTTTCTACCTCATCAGCAGTCATCACCTACTGACAAAAAAGGCAGCGATGGAATCTACAAAACCATCGCTGCACCTTATATATAATATAGATGTATAACTCTTCACCTCAAGAGCGCCCTCACTATAATAGTTTCTTTTTCGAAGGTATAACCAAGAACTCCTTAAGGTAAAAGGGCTCAAAGTATGCAATATCCTCGAACTTCTCTGCATTAAAGGCCTCCTCAGCAAGACGAACAATGCCGCGCGCTGAGGGTGCTACACTAACAACTATTGCATCCGAAAGTATCTCCGCGCACTTTGAAGCACCATTACCAAAGATTACAATTCTACCCTTCTCGCGCCACGAGGCAAAGCTCTCCTCTGTGACTACCTCCGCAACGACATCCGAAAGTTGGCAACCTGAATTGTCAAACACCTGTGTATATACCTCCATGCGGCGAGCATCAACCATAGGGCATAGATAGGCACTACCCCACTCAGCCTCCTCAACATCGAGGATGCCTGCATCGTAATCCTCGCGCGCTACCTCAGTAAGTGCATCGAGAGAACCCACTGCTATAAGAGGGATGTTAAGAGCATAGCACATACCCTTAGCAAAGGATACTCCAATGCGAAGACCAGTATATGAGCCAGGACCCTTGCCTACGGCTATTGCATCGAGATCGGAGGGTTGAACGCCTGTCTCGCGAAGTAGCTCATCGACAAAAAGCGCCACCTTCTTGGCATGGTCACGCCCCTCATCGCTTTCGCGAAGCGCCATGAGCTCACCATCGTTAGCAAGAGCAACAGAACAAACATCTGTACCTGTCTCTATTGAAAGTATTAAAGCCATATATTTGTTATCTTATTTATTATCTACGATTAATCTTCATCGCTTTATCCATCTCGCGCTTTGCATCATTCTCCTTGATATACTCACGCTTGTCATAAGCCTTACGGCCGCGCGCAAGACCAATTGCCACCTTCGCCAAGCCTCTATCGTTGAGGAAGATGCGCAAGCCCACAACCGTAAGACCTCGATCCTGAAGCGAGCGCTGTAACTTATTAAGCTCCTTACGGTTAAGAAGGAGTTTTCGGTCTCGCTTAGGCACATGGTTGTTGCACGTACCCCAAGTATACTCAGCGATATTGACGTTGCGTATCCACAATTCGTTACGCTCAAAGTAGCAATAGGAATCAACAAGCGACGCCTTACCCAAGCGTAGTGACTTTATTTCAGTACCAACAAGCACAATACCTGCTACGAACTCCTCAATAATCTCATAGTCGAACGTAGCGCGCTTGTTTCGTATGTTTACATTTTTATAATCTGCCATTTTAATCGTTTTACTCGGTTATACACTCCTGCTCGGCACAAGTTTTGAACGCACACAAGCGGGTGGTCCGGATAAAGGTAATTAATTCTTTTATCTTTGATATGTTTTACACATCTTTTAAGTTTATTTTCTGTTTGCACACCGCCCGCGTAGTGATACGTAGGCACCCGGGCCACCCTTTTTCAGATGAGACGTCCCATCTTCTTGGCTATCGTCGTTCGTGCTGCCTGATACTTGGATAGCATCTGCATGATGGGCTCTAAATCTTCCTCGGTGCCGAGACGCAACTTAAGTTCCTGAATATGCTTATCGAGTGTGCGCCACTTGAAGAGCACTACCACCTTGGGAACACCCTCACTTAGCTGCTCCTCATCTGTTGCAAGGTGCACCTCCTTCTGCTCCCATATCTTACTTATCACATAGCTATCATCCGAGGTAAGCAAGTCAATACTCGTCTTACTTATGGATGCATTGTGATGGTTGATAAAGGTGTGTGGCGACACCTCAACACCCTCACCAAGACGCTCCCACTCCGAGCGATAAACCTCAACTATACTCTTGTAAGGTTCCAACTCAAAACATAAGCCGTCAGCATCGAGTTCATCAAATATGTAACTTGCCACATTGTATGCGACATACTCTTTACCCTCCTCCAGCACAATATCCAAATGGCCATACTTCAAGAGATATTTGGCCATCTCTCGCTCAAGAGTCTCCTGCGTTGTGCCAACCGTGAAGCCCTTATGCGCAGGCTGAATTGGGTCGGGTTTTGCAACATACAACGACTCTGGCGTAGCCTGCTGGCGCTCACGCATCTGCTGACGCTGCAAGAAGTTCTGCGCCTCACTATTGCCCTTTAGAGCATCAAGATTGCGCGCTACTGCAACTGCAAGCGACTGCTGGTCGGCATTCATAATCTCCGCACAGTAACGAACATACTCCGAGCGCTTGATTTGGTCAGGTATATGAGCTATGGAGTAGACCATATCGTTGATTGCCTCACTTCGCTTTAAAGGGTCGTTCGTCGCCTCGCCAAGCAACAAGCGCGCCTTGAATGCGAGGAAGTCCTCAGCCCTCTCTGCAATGTATTTGCGTAGCTCCTCGGAGCTATTAGCACGAGCAAAGGTATCGGGATCATGCTCCTCGGGGAGTAGCACGATGCGCACATTCATACCCTCCTTAAGGATGAGGTCGACACCACGCAACGCTGCCTTAACACCCGCAGCATCTCCATCGAACATCAACGTTATGTTATTCGTAAATCGATTTATAAGACGTATCTGCTCCTCGGTAAGCGATGTGCCCGACGATGCCACAACATTCTCGACACCCGCCTGATGCATTGAGATTACATCAGCATATCCCTCAACAAGGATAGCGTAGTCCTCCTGCTGAATCGCCTTCTTTGCAAAGTATAGGCCATACACCTCACGACGTTTGTTGTAAATCTCACTCTCGGGAGAGTTCTGATACTTTGCAACTTTCTTATCTGTGCGAAGCGTGCGACCACCAAAACCTACCACACGACCCGAAATATTGTGTATGGGGAACATTACACGGTCATAGAACCTGTCGCGTAGCGCCCCATCCGATTCGCGCTCAATAGATAGTCCCGTAGAGAGCAGAAACTCTGGTTTATATCCCGCAGCACGGGCATCTGTCGAAAACTTATCACTCTTCGAAGGACAGAAACCCAAGCCGAAGCGCTTGATGGTACCATCGGAAAAACCTCTGAGCGATGAGAAGTAGGACAAACCAACACTGCGTCCCTCATCCTCATAGTGCATATATCGTTGGAAGTACTCTGCTGCCCACTGGTTAAGCGCAAACATACTCTCACGATTGTTGTTTCGCTCAATATCCTCTGGCGTAAACTCCTCCTTAATGGGTATGCCATAGCGCTTGGCTATGATACGCAACGCCTCAGGATAGGTAGCACTCTCGCTCTCCATGACAAAATTGATGGCGTTACCACTCTTACCACAACCGAAGCACTTGTATATGCCACGTGCAGGCGAGACCTTAAATGAGGGTGTTTTCTCCTGGTGAAATGGGCAACATGCCTCATAGTTTACACCCTTACGTTTGAGCGTAACATAGTCACCGACAATATCTACGATATTGACAGCAGCATATATTCGGTCTATGGTTTCACGATCAATCATCGCGCAAAGATACAAAAATATCGATAAAATACAACACTACAATAACCCAGCATTGTAGTATAGAACAATCTGCTCAAGGACAGCATCCTCACCCTCAGGGTCGTACTCAAGTTTTAGATTGTTTCCGAACAACCTCGCAATACCTTGATATAATCCAGCCGTAAACCCTGAGCGCAACTCCTTGACGATACTAAATGCAGTGTGATCCGTCTCGCGGTCAATAAGTTTTAGGAGTATTTGACCCTCATATCGCGTCATCTTCCAAAGCATGGGCGTAATCTCCTCCTTCAACGCATCCTCAACAGCCCTGGTATACTCCCTACGATCCTTTTTTGCCTCGAGTTCCGCGAGCTCAGCATCAAGCTCTTCGAGGCGCTTTGCTGCATCCTTAGCAAGAGGATAGACCTTCTTCACTGCGCGCACCATGCGCTCATGCTCTTTGAGATTTATGCCACTTCCCACCTTCACAGGAAGCAGAGTTATATAGAGCACAGAATCACCCCGACTATCTCTACCCCAACGCGCTGCCGAAGCACCCTCAACACGCTTTCGACGCCCTTGCGCTGAGGCATCAAAAGTAGCAGAGCCGAGCGCAACAACCACCAACATTAGTATAAGGAGATAGCGTTTCATTAAAAAACATAAGTTTATCACTACAAAGATAACGGATAAGTCACCAAATATAATCTTTAATTTCGATATTTTTTTATATCTTTGTTGTAGAAACAAAATTACTAATTTTTAAATTCTATCAAAATACTATGTTGGAAAAAGGTTTAAAGCACCAGAGCGTAATGGTAGTCAACGAAGGTAATACAGCTGAATTTATTGGTTCAGGAGATATGGCCGTGCTTGCCACACCCGCAATGGTAGCACTCATGGAGAACGCTGCAATGATGGCTGTAGCCCTCCACCTTGACGAAGGTGACACAACTGTGGGTTCAATGATATCCACCACACACCTCAAGCCATCAAAAATCGGTCGTTCTATAAGCGCAATTGCCGAGCTTACAGAGGTCGATGGTCGCAAGCTCACATTTAAGATTACAGCATACGATGCAGATGTTGTCATCGGCGAAGGTGACCACATTCGCTACATTGTAAACCGCGAGAAGTTCTTGTCTAAACTTTAGTTGAGATAGGGACACAAAAAAGCCGGTGTGCTCCCCCATTGTCATGCTAACTATTTACCCAAATGAAAGCCTCATCAACCCTCGTTAGCACAACTATGCACACCGGCAAATTTCCGACGGCAAAAGTAGTGTACTGTTAACCTTTTCACAATAGACATATTACTTATGCAATAACCAATATTACTGAATATTCAAAATTTGGGTGTTCATTGATATTTTATTGAGCCACAATCATTATGGAGGAGGGTGAATATGGCAAAAAATATTAATCACTTATATCTTGATAGCGTGGAGTCGTGCGGTGCCTATTTGGGAGTCGACACACCTAATAAATTTGTCAATGTCATAAACTTAGACGCAGTAGGTACAATCAAGCATATACCTAAAAAGATGGGAGTTTATGGATTGGCATGTTACTGGAATGACAACAACGATACAGACGCAAGACTATACTTTTTTACCCCAGGATATAGCGATGTATTCGATGGCAGCCAAGAGGTTATACTCCATGGTTGGGCAATAGTATTCGACCCTAAATTGCTTGATGACACTCTACTTGCGAACCGAATGTCGGAGTATAGGTTCTTTTCTGCCAACACCACCAACATGATTAGGCTCAATAGCGCCGAGCGTAATATGATTATTAGCTGCATGCAGAGTATTCACGTAGAGATATTCAATAGAGAAGATAAATTTACCAAACTTATTATTACCGCTGGAATTGCCGTAATGCTAAATCTGTGCATGCGCTATTACGAGTTACAAAACAATACACCTCAAGACTCAGCAGATGTTATTGTGTCGAGATTTAACAAACTTATTTGCGACTATCTCAGCGGCGCACGCGACGTACTACAAGAGTTCCCTACAGTCTCCTCATGTGCAGAAATCTTACACATTTCACCGAACTATTTGGGCGACGTTGTGCGCAAAAAATTGAAATGCTCTGCACAACAACATATACGCCAGATGATCGTTAAGGAGGCCGCATACCAATTGCGCAACTCTAACACATCAATCAGCGAGATTGGATATAACCTCGGTTTCAAATACCCCCACCACTTCACCCGTGTATTTAAGCTTGAGATTGGCACAACACCCAACGAGTATCGCCACGAAGTAACATCACACTACAAGGCCACAAAAGAGGAGAAAAAATAAAACAATCGTAGTCAAAATTTTGTCATTTCAAAACTTTACACTATATTTGCAACCGCTTACGAGCAACGATTGAGCTATGGTGTAACGGTAACACAGCAGATTTTGGTTCTGTTATTCTGAGTTCGAATCTCGGTAGCTCAACCAAAGAGTCCAACAAGC
>JAZRAW010000050.1:0-19423 GCA_045634765.1 Alistipes sp. | reverse complement strand
TCACCAAGCTGTGACTGTGCGTAATCTGTAATGCCGATAACGGCAACATCACCCTCTACACGGCACCACTCGTGGTCGTTAGAGTACTTCAAATTTGCAGGTACATTAGCCATAATTCAAGTAGTATTTAAGTTATTGTATTGTTTCGCAACCACAAATATATGAAATATTTCGCCGAATTACAAAATTTTATCCAACTTTTTACGCATTTCGCGCTATAACAAACTCCACCTCCTTGAAGGCATAGTCGCCAAATGTGCCATCGCAATGCTCCAAGCATAGGTGTCCCGTAGCACGCACACCGCGTATCGCAGCCTCGAATCTTTCGCCCGAAGGAAGAGCATATGTATGGAACTCATCACGACGGTAGAGGCGGGCATTATACGCCGATTCAACCACCTCTCTTTCACCACTCTCCAAGCGAGAGTACCACTTATCGAGGTGTTGCAAAAAAGCATCAAGGACCTCCCTACGCTCACACTCCACGCCACGCTCTACAACGATAGAGGTGGGATTGGGCAAGTCGGCAGGAAACTCACGCTGATTGACATTTAGACCAACTCCCACTATCGTGCGAGCAATCCTATCTCCCGACAACGACTGCTCAATAAGCACGCCAGCAATCTTCCTATCGCCAGCATAAATATCGTTCGTCCACTTTATGCGACACTCGACACCATAATCTGCCAGCGTATCGACAAGCGACAGAGCAACAACCTCCGAGAGCAGAAACTGCTCTACAGCAGTGAGAAACGAGGGCTTCAGCACCGTAGAAAAGGTGAGGTTGACACCCTCGTTGCTATGCCAGGTATGCCCCCTCTGACCGCGTCCTGCACTCTGATTCTCTGCCCAGACAACATCCATATGGTCGTACTCCACGCCGCGCGCATCATCGTTCGTAGAGGTGGTAAAGTCTATGTAGTGTATCATTCTATGACAATATTTTGGTTCAAAGATAGCGTTTTTCCTCGAAAAAAACTATCTTTGCGGTGCGCAATTATATAAATATATGTATATGACAACAATAAAGATGGTTTCGGCACTCGCCATAGCCGCGACGACACTTCTCGTATCTTGTGGCAATGGCACAAAAAAGGGTGACGACAATAACGAACAGAGCCATAACACAGAGTCTACAGCAGTTTCGGCAGCTCAATATGACTTCCGCATAGTGGCAAAACACGCCCACGCAACAACAAGCTACACACAGGGACTCGAATATGTAGATGGAGTCATGTGGGAGGGCACAGGACGCGAGGGAAAATCTCACCTCCAGCGCATAGACCTCTCTACGGGCAAGTGTGACATCGTGGCATCGCTACCCGACGATGAGTTTGGCGAGGGCATAACACACTTCGGCAACCACATCTACCAACTAACATGGCTCAGCGAAAAGGCCTATGTCTACGACCTTAAGGGCAATAAAATCAAGACTATACCCTACAGAGGTGAGGGCTGGGGCATAACAACAGATGGCACGAACCTATATATGTCGGACGGAACATCAAGAGTGCGCATAGTAAACCCTGAGACATTTAACACAGAGCGCACCATCAACGTAACATTCAACGACATGCCACTCGACCTAATAAACGAGTTGGAGTGGATTGACAACACCATTTGGGCAAACATCTACCTCACAGACAGCATCGTAGAGATAGACCCCACTACAGGTAAAACCATAGGCTTCGTGGACCTATCTCCCCTACGCGCAATGCTTAAAGAAAACCCCGAGGCCGAAGCAATGAATGGTATAGCATACAACCCCGAGACAAAGCACCTATACGTTACGGGCAAGGATTGGAACACTCTATTCGAAATAGAGATTTATAAATAGAACACTGGAAATGAGCAATATACAAGAGCGCATCAAGGAACTGATGCAGCGACACATACTCGTCAAGGATGGCGCAATAGGCACAACACTCACTGGCACACGCCGCGACATAGTGCCCGACACCCTATCGCTTAGCGACTACAACCGCGTGGTGGCAATGTACGAGGCATCTATCAAGGCGGGAGCAAACATCATCACCACGAACACCTTTATGGCAGACCCACTGATGCTCGCATCGTGTGGCGTGGAGACCTCGACAGACGACATCGTGGCAGCGGCACTTCGTGCAGCACGCGAGGCACGCGAGAAGAGTGGCAAGGAGGTATTCATAGCGGGTTCGATAGGCCCATCAACGCGAAACATCACACTCGCGATAGATCTCACCGAGGATGAGCTTCGCGCATCGTACCGCACACTCATCGAGGCGCTCAAGCGCGAGGGGGCGGACATACTCCTCATAGAGAGCGTAACCGATGTGCGTAATGCAGAGATAGCGGCGGAGTTGTGTCGCGAGATAGCACCCGAATTGCCCATAATAATCTCTGCAACACTCTCAAAAATAGGTGGTTTGCTCGTATCGGGTCGCCCCATTGAGAAGTTTGTGGAGGATATATCGAAGTTTGAGCCCTTAGCCATAGGCTTCAACTGCTCGTATGGCGTGAAGAATGTGGTGGACAACATCGAGCTTCTCACACGCTTCACAACGCTACCCACATACGCAGCACCCTCGGCGGGTATTCCCGACGCAAAGGGTCGCCACCCCGAGACAGCGAAGAAGCACACCGAGACACTACGCACAGCGGCAGAACGCGGCATATTGAACATCGTAGGCGGTTGCTGCGGCACAACAGTAGAGTACACACGCGGCGTGGCACAGATGGCACGCCACTATAAACCCCGCAAGTAGCATGACACCCATAGAGTTTCGTAGAGCACTGCACCGTCGCCCCGAACTATCGTTTCAGGAGCATGAGACACAGCAGTTTATAATAGATACACTCCGCAGCGAGGGGATACCCTATCGCATCGTTGCGGGCACAGGAGTACTTGCCATTATCGAGGGTAAGCGCGGCAATCATGAGCGCGCCGTGGTATTGCGTGCCGACATCGACGCACTCCCCATCGAGGAGCTTAACGAGGTAGAGTACCGCTCTGAAAACAAGGGCGTTATGCACGCCTGTGGTCACGACATGCACGCTGCGATACTCTTTGGCGTGTTGCAGAGCCTCAACCGCGAGCGTGACTTTGAGGGCACACTCTTCGGTATCTTCCAGCCAGGCGAGGAGTTAAACCCTGGCGGTGCATCGTTGGTACTCAAGGAGGAGCCATTCAAGGGCTACGATGTGGCGGCGGTGATTGGCGAGCATGTTGACGCACGCCTCGAGGTGGGCGAGATAGGCATCTGCCCTGGTCGCTTCATGGCATCGAACGATGAGCTACGCTTCCGCATTTCGGGTCGTGGTGGACACGCTGCACGCCGCAAGGAGGTCGATGATACGGTTACGGCGATGGCAGATATGATTGTGCGCACGACGTCGCTTAACTCACCCGATGCAGTGGTATCGGTAGGCCGCATGATTGCTGAGGGTGCAACCAATGTAATACCAAACGAGGTGACTGCCGAGGGTACGATGCGCACCTTCGATGGTGAGGTGCGCGAGCGTATCTACACGCACATCCACGGGAATGCCCGTATGGTAGCCCAAAAGTATGGCGTGGAGGTGGATGTGGACATCAACCGCGGCTATCCCTGCGTTACGAACAATGTGATGCTGTCGTACGAGGCGATGATAGTGGCGGCAGATGAGGGCATCATAGTCAGGGAGTTGCAGCCCATGACCACAGCCGAGGACTTCGGCTACTACACCGAGCGTTACCCCTCGCTCTTCTATCGCTTAGGCGTAGGTGCAGCAGCGGGAGGCTCACACACTGCGACATTCTGCCCCGATGAGGGGGCTATAGAGGTTGGTGTGCGCATGATGCAACGCATAGCACTCCACATCCTCAACAAGTAACACACAAATTAGGATAAATGGGAAAGAAGAATAAGAATAGACGAGGAAACAACCGCGACGAGCGTGCCTCATTCATCGTTGGCATGTTCCGCGAGTTCCCCGATACGAAGTTTTCACTCAAGCACCTCGCCGCAGCATCGGGAGGCGCCGACCGTGATGGCCGCACCATGACCTTTGCTATCATCCGTCAGCTGATGGAGGATGGCTTCGTAGAGGAGGTGGCACGCAGCAAGTATCGCCTCGCGCGCGCTGCTATGCCCCGCTATGAGGGTGTGGTGGCTACGGTCTCTCCTGGCGTGCTCTATGTTACGGTGGAGGCATTAGAGAGCGATGTATATGTATCGCGCCGCAATGGTGGTGGCGCACTGGGTGGCGACCGCGTTATGGTTGCCGTGGCACGTCGCACACGCGATGGAGAGCTTGAGGGCACCATCACCGAGGTCATAGAGCGCAGCCGCCAGCCCTATATCGGCACGGCGGAGGTTACGACAAACAACATCTTCGTTACGACAGACTCGCGCCGCGTGGGTGTCGACATACGCCTACCCCGCAAGCCCTATCCGCAGGTTGAGACGGGCGACAAGGTGGCGGTGCGCATCGTAGCATGGGAGGAGGGCGAGCGTCTTCCCGAGGGTGAGCTTATAGAGCGCCTCGGCAAGGCGGGAGAGAACGACACCGAGATGCACGCCATACTCGCAGAGTTCGACCTACCCTACCACTTCGAGAAGGAGGTCATTGCTGCAGCAAATCGCATCGACGGCACGATAACCAAAGAGGAGATAGCACGCCGCCGCGATATGCGCGACCGCACGACATTTACCATAGACCCCGCAGATGCCAAGGACTTCGATGACGCACTCTCTATCGTGCGCAAGGGCGATGGTCTTTGGGAGGTGGGCGTACATATTGCAGATGTAACGCACTATGTAACACCTGGTTCAGTGGTAGACAACGAGGCCGTGGAGCGTGCTACATCGGTATATTTGGTGGACCGCACCGTGCCTATGCTCCCCGAGCGCCTATGCAACGACCTATGCTCGCTACGCCCCAACGAGGATAAGCTCTGCTTCTCGGCGGTGTTTACCATCAACGAGGATGCCGAGATTCAGGAGGAGTGGCTTGGCCGCACCGTGATACACTCCGACCGCCGCTTTGCGTACGAGGAGGCGCAGCAGGTAATCGAGACGGGCGAGGGCGACTACAAAGAGGAGATACTCACACTCAACGCCCTTGCACAGAAGTTGCGCAACGACCGCTTTAAGCATGGCGCGATAGCCTTTGCTCGCGACGAGGTGCGCTTCCGTCTCGACGAAAAGGGCAGACCTATTGGCGTATATACCAAGGTGCAGAAGGAGGCAAATCAACTTATCGAGGAGTTTATGCTCCTTGCCAACCGCCGCGTGGCAGAGTACTGTGCACACCGCATCTCGAATGGCCGCCGCGTGCCCCGACCCATGGTCTTCCGTGTGCACGACGAGCCCTCGGAGGATAAGCTCGAGCGCTTCCGCGACTTTGCACTACGCTTTGGACACTACTTCAAGGCACAGAAGGGACGTGCCGTAGCCAAGGAGATGAACAAGTTGCTAAATACGATTGCGGGAAGTGCCGAGCAGAATGCCATCACGACACTCGCCGTACGCAGCATGGCAAAGGCGGTATATACCACCGACAACATCGGTCACTACGGCCTCGCCTTCCCCTACTATACACACTTCACATCGCCAATACGCCGCTACCCCGATATGATGGTACACCGCCTCCTGGCAGCATACCTCGATGGCGAGAAGCGCGCAGATAAGAAGAAGCTCGAGGAGCTATGTGTACACTCTACCGAGCGTGAGATTGTCGCTTCGGAGGCGGAGCGCGCAAGCATCAAGTATAAGATGGCGGAGTTTATGCGCGACCGCATCGGCGAGGAGTTCGATGGCGTGGTGTCGGGAATGACCGAATGGGGCGTCTATGTAGAGCTTAACGATACGCACGTCGAGGGCATGGCCTTCCTACGCGATATCGACGACGATGACTACTACCGCTTCGATGAGGCGCGCTACGAGATTGTGGGTCGCTCATCGGGCATACGCCTTACATTGGGTTCTCCCGTGCGTATTCGCGTGAAGAGCGTGGACCTCAACCGCCGCACACTCGACTTTAAGTTGTTATTAAACAGAAGATAAGTATAAAAATGTCAATAGATTCGATTATAGAGCGCGCCTTGGAGCGTGAGCCGCTATCGCGTAGTGATGCGTACACCCTCTACGATGAGGCACCCCTACAGCTACTATGTGACGTAGCCGACACGCTACGTAAGAGCGCCGTTAAGGACCCCTCGGTGGTGACATGGCAGATAGACCGCAACGTTAACATCACCAATGTTTGCAAGTCGGGCTGTCGCTTCTGCAACTTCCACTGCAAACCCCACGAGACCGAAAAGGCATACATAACCACCATGGCAGAGTATCGTCAAAAAATCGACGAGGCACTCTCTCTTGGAGCTGACCAGCTACTCCTGCAGGGTGGTATGCACCCCAAGCTCGGCATAGAGTTCTATGAGACGCTTTTTAGTCAAATTAAAAAGGAATATCCCACACTGCGCCTCAATGCCCTCGGAGCACCCGAGGTAGCACATATCGCCCATATTAGTGGCATAACAACCGTTGAAACATTAGAGCGATTGCGCGCCGCAGGACTCGACACACTACCTGGTGCAGGTGCCGAAATTCTCTCGGATGAGGTGCGCAAGCGTATCTCGCCCGCCAAGCCCTCGGCACGCGACTGGGTGCGCGTTATGCACGAGGCACACAAGATGGGCATCCCAACAACTGCGACGATGATGTATGGTCATGTGGAGACACCCCATCAGCGCGTAGACCACCTTATCACAATACGCGACCTTCAGGCAGCAAAACCCGCTGAGGCACGAGGATTTACAGCCTTCATACCCTGGGTATTCTGTCCTAAGGGCACGCAGCTCGAGAAGGAGGGCATAGCGCCACCATTCTCAGCAACGGAGTACTTGCGCATCATAGCCATGAGCCGCATCGTGCTGCACAACATCACCAATATCCAGGCATCGTGGCTAACCGTGGGTAAGGATGTAGCGGAGATTGCGCTCAAGAGCGGTGCTAACGACATGGGTTCGATAATGATTGAGGAGAATGTTGTATCGTCGGCAGGTGCTACAACACGCTTCGACCGTGAGGCTATGCAGGCTACAATTCGCCGCGCGGGATTCACACCCCGCCTACGCGACCAGCTATATAACTATCGCGACTAAAAGCGATACCACTAATAACAAGAAGTGCCTCCATAGCTTTGGGGGCACTTCTTTTATATCAATTACTGCGGCTGACTAAAAAGTAACTTAGCCAGTCCCCATAACCTAAGAGAGTGAATAAAAAGATGTAGTTTTAGGCTTGCGAAGCCCGAAAAAGCGGAGTTTACTTATGCGTAAATGAGCATTTTGAGGGCAAGCGTAACGACAAAATACACTTTTTATTCACTCTCATTAGACATAATCTGCATAATTCAACTCAGAACATTCCGAATTACAACTAATCTTATTAACGGAATTATGTTCGCTATAGTAGTCGTCGTAATAGTACTCATCCTCGTAATAGTACTCGTCGTCGTACATCTCCTCCTCACTCGCTATTACGCCCAAGAAGATGATACCCAACACATATAGTACAGGTAACAATAGGGCCAAAACCATAGATAGTATTGTCCAGTTTCGAGCTGACGAAGCACACTCACGAGCCTCGCTATAGTGGCCAGCATTCCAAAGGTTATTCACCTTTGAGGCCTTAACTATGCCGATAATACCAAAGGGCAAACAACAAAAGATTGTCGCAAGGATGGACATTGTAAGCCAAGAGTTGGGCTTTGGATAGGGATGCACAGGTCGCTGCTGCATACGCTGAGCATAGATATGAGGCTGTGGCTGTTGGTGCAGCTGATGCTGATGCTGATGTTGTGGCAGAGGATGGGGATGGGGAGCATTTTCATTGACATCAACAAGTGTGCGAGCATCCTGGAATAGCTCTACGAAAGCAGCTATATTGGATGGACGCATACGGCGTGAGGGCTGCATACACTGCAAGATAACTCGCTGAATATCTACGGGAAGATGCTGCACCAACTCCGTCATACACCCATCCATCACAACGCTTGATGATGGGGGGACCAGACCAGTGGTGATGTAGTAGAGCGTAGCACCAAGAGCGTAGATGTCTGTTGCTGGAGAGAAGTTGGTGTTAACACCCATCTCATACTGCTCGGGTGGCGCATAACCTGGGCTAACACCTACAGGCGTAGCACTGGTCTGATTACCATCCTTGTCATACTGCTTAGAGAGACCAAAGTCGATAAGCACAACTCGACCGTCGGCTCTACTCACCATGATATTTGCGGGCTTAACATCGAGATGAAGGAGATTGTTGCCATGGATATACTCCAATGCAGAGGCCACCTTCATGATATACTGCTTAGCCGTATTGACATCCATCACGCCATTACGCTTCACCATGCCCTGGAGGGTGTCACCCTCGATATACTCCATTACATAGTATGCCGTATTGTTCTCCTCAAAGACGTCGTAAATAGATATAACGTTCGGATGCTGAAGACGTGCTATGGTGCGCGCCTCCTTCACAAACTTATTACGATATGCCGCCATGAGGCTGGCACTACCCTGCGAGCCAAGCGATATGCTTCGCGAATTCTGATCGCGATTATAGTATTCGCGAGGGAAGAACTCCTTGATACATACCAACTTATTCAACATATGGTGCTCAGCAAGATAGGTAATACCAAAACCTCCATTGCCGAGAGTATTTCTAACTTCGTACTTTCCTCCCTGAAGGAGCGTGCCGGGTTTAAGTTCCATATAATTGGGTTGTTACTCTAATAATTATAACAAAGGTAACAATTTTTACTCTAATTACAAAGAATTGGCATCAATAACACACTAATACTACGATAAACGAGAGAATCCCCAATAGGAAAACCTATTAGGGACTCTAAACCTTATCTCCGCAAACTGCGGATTATGACAAGATATTACAAACCAAGCTTCTTGCGGATGTGCTTAGGAATAGCATTCTTGTGAACGATGATGTTCATAGTCTTGTAGCGAACGAATGCCTTTGATGCATACCACAAACCCTTGTAAGTACCAGCCTCACCCCAAGAGTTCTTAACCATGTAGTACTCTACACCATTCTGGTCCTTAGCAATACCGTAGATCTGCATACCGTGGTCATCGGTAGTCTCCCAGTTATCATATGCACGCTGACGCTCCTCCTGTGTGCACCACTTCTGAGCACCTGCAGTAGCAGCCTGCTTCTCCTCCTCAGTGAGGTTGAGCCACTTTGCCATGTCAGAACCCTGGAGATCAGCACCTGCAGCATCAGCAGGAAGAACAGCTGTACCCATACGAGTAAAACCAGCCTCGCTCACGTCGCTACCCCATGCAATGGTGTAACCCTCCATAATTGCATAGTCAAATACCTCCATCAACTCATCGATAGGAAGGTTGTATGACTGTGCCCAACGCCAGTTGTCGGGAATCTCAAGAGCAAATGATGTGTAGAATGGGTGGTGAGTGTAAGATGTCAACGATACATAGTCATCAGCATTCAAGCCCAATGACTCATAGAATGACTGAGGAGTGTACTCCTTGCCATTGTATACGAATGTCTCAGGACGAACACCGAGGTAGATGTCATGAACAGCAGCGATAGCCTTCTTCCACAATGGCTGACCATCAGGGCCGACCTGCAAGCTGCGGTGGTTACCCTCAGCGATAGCAGCTACAACAGCGTCGCTAACTGCAGAGAGCTCGTTGTGGTTGCTGAGCTCCATGCCGTACATCACACCAGGACGCATCTCAGCCTCAGGTACAAGACCGAAAGCCTCCATACCGTAGATTACATCGTAGAATGAACCACCCTGAGCGAAAGATACATCACCGTGAGTGCGAACAGCCTTATCTGCACGATCGAGGTATGTGTTGTGAACAATGAACATCTCAGAGAAGTCATACTCGCCCTTACCCATACGCAAAAGCTCTGACTCAATGAATGCCAATGATGAATAGCACCAGCATGTACCTGCCTGGTTCTGATTCTTGATGCTTGTGATAGGATTCTCCTTCACAACTGTGAACTCGGGAGTATACTCCTGAGCCAAAACACCCGTAGCCGCCATGAGGCCGAGTGCCAAACCAAAGATTTTCTTCATAATAAAACTAGTTTTAAGGTGATTTTATGCTCTATTTTTTTGTCTTTGCAACTATACGCTGGCAATCGGTATAGGTGAGTGTCTCAACCTTAGAACCACGGGGGATGCGGTAATTCTTGCCGTTATATGCTATGTATGGGCCATATTGTCCACTCTTAATCACCATAGCCGCATCCTCCGCAAAGGTGCGGATAGGCTCCGATGCTGCACGCTGCTTAGCGATGCTCTCCTGCAAAAGCTCCACAGCACGCTCATAGGTGATGGTATAGGGATCATCGCTCTTTGCCAACGATGCGAAACTCTTGCCGTGGCGGACATATGGACCAAACTTGCCCAAACCAACCATGAGTGCTTCACCATCGTAGTTACCGAGGTTGCGAGGCAAGGCAAAGAGCTCCAATGCCTCCTCTAAAGTGATAGACTCGATGAGCTGACCCTTCTTCAAGGATGCAAACTGACCCTTCTCGCCATCCGCGCCCTCGAGCTCTACCATGGGGCCATAGCGACCAATACGAGCCCTCACCGTGTGTCCCGTCTTGGGGTCGACACCCAACACGCGCACCGACTGTGAGCCACGCTCCACCTGTGTGCCTACGGCGGCATCAACCAACTGATGGAAGGGGCTATAGAAGTCACCCAACATAGAGGTCCATGTAATCTCGCCATCGGCAACGCGGTCAAACTCCTTCTCTACGTTTGCAGTGAAGTGGTAGTCGATAATCGACTTGAACTGCGACTCGAGATAGTCGTTAACAATCATTCCTATATCTGTGGGAGCAAGGCGGCTCTTCTCGCGGCCATAGCTCTCCGTTACAAGTTTCTCCGAAATCTTCTCGCCAGAGAGTGTGAGCTGCACAATCTGACGCTTCTGACCATCACGGTTCTGCTTTACTACATAACCACGATTGATGATGGTGGTGATGGTGGGGGCATAGGTTGATGGACGACCGATACCCAACTCCTCGAGGCGCTTTACGAGGGCTGCCTCATTATAGCGCGAGGGTGCTTGCGTATAGCGCTCTGAGGCTGTGATGGTAGTAGCAACGACGCTATCACCCACCTCCATCTTTGGCAAGATGCCGCTCTCACTCTCCTGCTGTGCATCATCATCTACACTCTCAGAGTAGAGACGCATGAAACCATCGAAACGTACAACCTCACCCTGCGATACAAACTGCTCCTTGCGCTTCTCAAGGTCGATGACAATCTGAGTACGGTCGAGCTCTGCGGGCACCATCTGCGATGCTACGGTACGCTTCCAGATAAGGTCGTAGAGGCGCTTCTCCGCCGCTGTACCCTCAATCTCATTGCGCTCAATATATGATGGACGAATTGCCTCGTGTGCCTCCTGCGCACCCTTAGACTTCGTCTTGAAGTTGTGGGGGTATGAGTACTTAGCACCGAAGAGGCGTGTAATCTCATTTTTGCACTGCGTGATGGCCATCTGCGAGAGGTTCACAGAGTCGGTACGCATATATGTGATAAGACCCTGCTCGTAGAGTTTCTGCGCTACAGACATTGTCTGCGACACACTCATGCCGAGCTTGCGACCCGCCTCCTGCTGCAGTGTTGAGGTGGTGAAGGGGGGTGCTGCATAGCGCTGAACGGGCTTCTCCTCCGCCTTTGATACGGTGAAGCGCTCACCGATACACGCCTTAAGGAACTGCTCCGCCTCATCACGCGTCTCGAAGCCCTGCGACAAGGTTGCCTTAAATAGGGTCTTCTCTGGGTCGTGGGCAGCATAGAACTGACCAACAACACGGAACTGTGCAACCGACTTGAAGTTGATTATATCGCGCTCACGCTCAACAATCAAGCGCACAGCAACGCTCTGCACACGGCCAGCTGAGAGCGCTGGACGCACCTTCTTCCACAATACGGGAGAGAGTTCGAAACCTACCAAACGATCCAACACACGGCGCGCCTGCTGCGCATTTACAAGGTTAAGGTCGATGGTACGAGGGTTCTCAATAGCGTCGAGGATAGCACGCTGCGTAATCTCATGAAAGACAATACGCTTAGTGCGATCGATGGGCAGATCCAAAACCTTCGCGAGGTGCCATGCAATAGCCTCACCCTCGCGGTCCTCATCGGATGCCAACCACACGGTCTTTGCCTCGCGTGCCATGCGCGAAAGCTCATCTACAACCTTGCGCTTATCCTCCGGTATCTCGTATATAGGCTCAAAATCATTATCGAGGTTTATACCGAGTCCCTTCTTCGCCAAGTCGCGGATATGTCCAAAGCTCGACTTTACCTTGAAGTCCTTTCCGAGGAACTTCTCGATAGTCTTCGCCTTAGCGGGGGACTCTACAATAACCAAATTCTCCATCACTCTTCTAAACTTTATTTCAAACAGCAAAACCTATGTAGCGACACATAGGTTTGCTAAATCTTATTCATTGCAATGCTAACTGACTATTTCACAATAGTATAAGTCAAATCCAGCGTAATTGGGGCAGAACTTACATCTCCCCCTACCTCGCCATCGGTACCATAGATAGCCTGGCGGTTGAAACCATAGCGCTGTGCTGCGTCAGGACCGATATACATACGGCGGTAGCCAACAAACTCTCCATCCTCGGCGAACTTAGTAAAGTCCACAACACCCTCATCATCGACATTCTCCTGCGCCGCCATCATCAACGACTGAACCCATGTCGAGATATCCATCGAGTAGGCTGCCAACGAACGATTGAGATAGCCATCATAGTCCAAACTATTAGATGACTCGTAGGTGTAAGCGTAGTCTGTAATGCCTACGAACGATGCACCATACTTCGAGTATAGACCCATACGCTCCATAGAGCTATCCATAATCTTATCCATATCGAGGGGTGCGATATTCAGTGGATCGTAATCCGAGCCCTCGAGATAAATTGATAGGCGGGCTTGATTTACTGATACCACAGCATCCTCCTCGCTAAGTGCAATATCTGCCAACGACTGGATAAACTCATCCGTAAACCACACCTCAGTAACTACGCCACCCATGCCGTCAACATAGCCTATGAGCACATCGTTACCCTCACTCAAAGCGAGACCTACGCTCTCTGTATTCTCGAAGTTGTGCGACACGCTGTTGATAGAGACATTACCCACCTCCATATCGCGCTCAGCAGGGTCTATATAGAAGTTATAGAGCATCTGCGCGGTATCACGGATAATGGTGGGATCCTCCTTGTAGCGGCTACGCGCGTAGAGGATGAGTGCCGAATTTTCCAAGTTTGTGGCAAACATAGCACCCTCGCCACTTATGTTGTCGTCAGCAGGTGCGATGTAGACACCTCTAACCTGCTCGATAAACTTCGCCTCATTACCAGCAATGTAAAGGCTGTCATTATCGTAAGCATAGCCACCATTCGCCTCAAGTCTATCATCAGAGGTAAACATCAAGCGTGACACATACTCTCGCGTAGCAGCCGTATGCTGAAGTCTCACACGGCAACTCTTTGGGCTCTCTATATCACCCACATAGATGCCCATCTCCTGGTTGGGATACTCAAACGTAAAGATTGGCTCGCTCGAGATATAAGGCGTGGGGTCGAAGTTGACATAGAAGGTCGAGTCGCTCTTATCCTTCGCACTGGTGATATAGTCATTCGACGTAATCTCATAGACGTTATACTTACGTCTTGTGAGCGTATCACCATGAAAATCCTGAACATACAGAGCCAAGACCATAGAGTCGAAGATGGGTCGATAACCCCAGCCTCGCTCATCGCCAAGTGTCATACCGAAGACCATCTGCGTCATAAAGCCCGCACGACGCTCACCATAGATATCACTACTCTCCACACCGAAATATCCCATCTCGATGTTTGACGAAACGATAGAGTCGGTCTGGTAGAGACGTGTGTCAAGGAGTCGACAACTCTCCGAGTTATCACCCTCCTTCCACTCACCCATGCGATAGACGCGGCGCTTAAGCTCCATATTTTGCTTTGAGGGCACGTACTCCGAGCCCAAGGTATAGTCTACCTCAGTAGTGCAACTAATAGCCACAATAGCCATAGTCACACACACCAATACAGAGACTATCAACCTTTTATAATTCATCATAGAACTTTTTGTAGTTATCGAAGATCTCCTTAGCATCGCCCTCGGCATACTCCAAAATCTTCTTGCCAGTACTGCGTGCATACTCCAAAACTGCGGGGTCTGCATCTGCCGATGTGACAATAACACCGTCGGCATACTCTAAAACGTAGCGGTAGAGGTTTTCGTATGTAGGATTCTCCAAAACCGACATTTTGCTATCCATAACGCCCTCGCCCTCGAGTTTCTGCTTGAAGTCGGCAGCAAGCGTACCCTCAAACTTATCAGCACCCAACGACACAACAATCTTCACATCACGGAACAAGGGGTCGTCATACAACACATGCTTCAAATACATGGGTACAACAGCCGAGAACCAGCCGTGACAGTGTACGATGGTGGGAGACCAACGCAACTTTTTGACTGTCTCCAACATTCCGCGTGCAAAAAATATCGAACGATCGTCGTTATCCTCAAACATCTTGCCCTCGTCGTCATGCAAGATTGCACGACGTGAGAAGTAGTCATCGTTATCGATGAAGTAAATCTGTATGCGGGCAGCAGGGATAGAGGCCACCTTGATGATAAGCTGGTGGTCGTTATCATTGATAATGAGGTTCATACCAGAGAGGCGGATAACCTCATGGAGCTGGTTACGACGCTCATTGATGCAACCATAGCGAGGCATGAACGTGCGTACCTCAGCACCACGCTCCTGCATCTGACGTGCCATCTCGATGCTGAGTTTCGAAAGCTCATTCTCGGGAAGGTAAGGAGAGATCTCCTGGCACACATACAATATCTTATTTGTTGCCATAATTTACTCTATTAGGGGCTGCTAATGCAACCCTATCAACCATGCAAAGGTAGCAATTTTTTTCTACAAAATCAACATCGCATCACCATATGTGCCAAAACGATAACCCTCATCCTTGGCAACCTGATAGGCATTCATAACGAGGTCGTATCCACCAAATGCAGCCACCATCATCAACTGTGTTGAGTATGGAAGGTGGAAGTTAGACACAAAGGCATCAGCAGCCGTAAACTGATAGGGATGGAAGATAAACTTATTGGTCCAGCCATCCATAGGCTTAATCATGCCACCAACCGATACGGCAGTCTCCATAGCTCGCATAACGGTAGTACCAATAGCCACAACCTTACGACCATCGCGCTTAGCAGCATTTATGATGCCTGCAGTCTCCTCATTGATGAAGAACTGCTCAGAGTCCATCTTGTGCTTAGACAAATCCTCAACATCTACAGTGCGGAAGTTGCCTAAACCGACGTGCAACGTAAGGAAAGCCTTGTCGATGCCCTTAATCTCCATACGCTTCATGAGGTGCTTCGAGAAGTGAAGACCCGCCGTAGGAGCTGCTACAGCACCCTCATGCTCAGCATAGATAGTCTGATACCACTCCTCATCCTCGGGCTCTACCTTTGCGCGAACCCAGCGTGGAAGTGGCATCTCACCCATGGCGTAGAGCGTCTCCTTGAACTCCTCGTACGAGCCATCGAACAAGAAGCGAAGAGTACGACCACGCGAGGTGGTGTTATCAATAACCTCGGCACCCATAAGCTCATCGTCACCAAAGTAGAGCTTGTTGCCGATACGAATCTTTCGTGCGGGGTCTACCAACACATCCCACAAGCGCAACTCACGATTGAGCTCACGGAGCAAGAAGATCTCGATGTCGGCACCAGTCTTCTCCTTGCAACCCTGTAGACGTGCGGGGAATACCTTCGTGTTGTTGAACACGAACATATCCTTCTCGTCGAAATACTCGATAATATCCTTGAATGTGCGGTGCTCAATCTCGCCTGTCGCGCGATGTAACACCATTAGGCGTGCGTCGTCTCGATTTATCGTAGGATACTGTGCAATCATATCCTGCGAAAAGTCGAAACCATACTGCGATAACTTCATATTTCTCTCAAAAAAAGCGTGTAATAATCAAGTAATATACGCAAAATCTTCTATTTTGTTTCACACTCTCGCAACTTTTCCATAAAATTGTCGAGCGTATGAGACTTTTCAACGGTATAACCACCACTACGCGTGCGGCGCAATGAGCTGAGGTAAGCACCACTCTCGAGCGCCTCACCTATCTCGAATGCCAACGAGCGGATGTAGGTACCCTTGCTGCAACGAACACGAATCTTGATGCGAGGCATATCATACTCCATAAGCTCCATCTCATAGATATTGATAAGAGCCTTTTTGAGCTCTATCTCCTCGCCAGCGCGCGCAAACTCATAGGCACGCACACCCTGCACCTTCTTTGCCGAATATAGCGGGGGGAGTTGCTCGCGCTCGCCCGTAAGGCCCTTAAGCGCCGCCTCGACCATATCGCGGGTGATATGCTCCGTGGGATAGGTCTGGTCCACCTCGTGCTCCATGTCACCACTGGGCGTAGTTGCGCCGAGCATAAGTTCCGCAACATACTCCTTCTCCTCGGCCTGAAGTGCCTCCACCTGCTTCGTAGCACGACCAATACATACGAGCAAGATGCCCGTTGCCAAGGGGTCAAGCGTACCTGCGTGACCTATCTTAATCTTGGGGTAGCCACACTTGCGCAACTGAAACTTTATTTTGCGCACAACATCGGCACTTGTCCACTCATAGGGTTTGTCGATTACAGCCACATAGCCCTCAGGGAACTCAACCCCGCGTAATGTAAAATCCTCCATTTACCTCTTATATCTATATTTATAATATGTACGAACCAATAGCTACCACACCCACCACAGCGCAGTAGAGGGCAAACCAGATGAGCTTGCCGCGCTTAACCATGTCAATCATAAAACGGCACGCAAGGCAACCCACAACAAAGGCCGTCACGAAACCCGCAGCCAACGAGACTGTAGAGATACCCGCAATGGCAAAGCCTTCGTCGACGATGTGCAGTAGCGTCTCACCCATGATAGGCGCTAAGACCATTAAAAATGAGAAGGTTGCAACAATCTCCTTGCGATTACCCAAGAGTAGGCCCGTAGCAATGGTAGTGCCCGAGCGAGAGAGACCTGGGGTTGCTGCAACAGCCTGCGATAGGCCTATTATAAAGGCATCACGATAGGAGATAGTCTCTCGCTGGCGAGGTTTAGCATAGTAGGCAAAGGCCAAGAGCGTAGCCGTAACCAAGAGCATAGCACCCACAACGACCATGATATAGTTCGAGGCGAGCACCGCATCTATCTTATCCTTAAGCGTAAAGCCCACAATACCGATGGGTATCATCGAGATGATAAGTTTCACGATATATGCCTTCTCTTCATTCATGCCGCGGGTGAATAATCCCTTACCGATGCCCACAATATCGCGCCACAGCACAACAATAGTACTCAGCACCGTTGCAGCGTGAAGGGTGACGTCAAACGCCAAGTTCTCCTCCAACTCCACGCCAAGGAGCTCTTTAGCCAACTGCAAGTGACCACTGCTCGACACGGGCAGAAACTCCGTGAGACCCTGCACCGCGCCCAAGACTATCGACTCAAAGACCTCCATCCTACTCTACATCCTTATTATTACGCTTCGGAAAGCGAAGCATGATACCCAATGCCACAATCACAAAGCCCATAAGCACCATGATGGGTGCAATGGTGATGCGGCGCACCGAGTATATAGACTCGTCAAACTCTGTAACTGTGTGGTCGCCACCACCTGACATAAGTATAAAGCCTACGACAACAACCAACAATCCCGCACCCATAAGCGCGTAGTTCTTCAAGCCAAAGGGCATTGGCTTATTACCGTTTTGATTATTCTGAGACATATTAATATAAGTATATTTTATTCGACTTCATATTCACGAACTGGTTAATCGCAAAGGCGCTAAAGAGCGTTGTGATAACGACACCCGCAACCATGATAACAGCCACGATGATGGCGACCTCACGATAGTCCAAGAGCGTGATACCCTCAGGCGTAAAGCCATCCACACCATAGACAACACCGACAACCATGATAGCGGCAAGAAGACCCGCTATGATGCCCTGCTTGAGTGCACTGGCCAACAGCGGACGCATGATATACCACTTCGTAGCACCGACAAGCTTCATGGTGTTGATGAGGTAACGCTTAGAGTAGATGGCCAAACGTATCGTATTATTGAGCAACAACAACGATATGATAAGCAACACGACAAAGAATATAATTAATCCAAGCGTTACATGCGAGATTGTATGGTGCATATTCTCGATGACATCTACGGGAGGCACCGCGATATACTCCACTCCCTCAACCGACTCTACTACAGCGCAAAACTCATCGACCGAAGCTCTATCGGAAAAACGCTCCGAAAGGGTCACCTCATAGCTATTGCGCAATGGGTTTTCATCGAGCAACAACTCCATATCTACCTCAAACTGCTCACGAAATGCCTCATCCTCAAACTTTTCATCCTTGGTCATATAGCGCACATCTGCCACCATTGCCGTAGACTCGATAGCCTCCATAATGACCATCTCCTGCTCCGAACTTAGATCATCGGCAACCTCCACCGACACAACAACACCCCTCTGCAGGTCGCGTGCCGCAGATATTGCAGTAAAGGTCACATAGCTCACCACGCCAAGCATGAAGAGCACCAACGATATGCTCATCGTTGAGATTATATATGAGCGACGCACCTTGCGGCTCAACCTCTTATCTCTTCCCTCTGCCATAACTCTAAAACTATTTTTGCTCTCTATTTCTGAACCAACGATAGCCATATAGAGCAGCTATCGCCACAAACGAAAGGAGTATCAACCATGAGGCAACACCCGTAACGATAGTCACAACGTCCCAATTAGGGGCCTTAAACTTCCACTCTACGGTGTGCTCGCCCGCAGGCAGAACCATGCCTCGGAGGATGTAGTCAACCGAGAAGTAGTCCGCCTCCTTGCCATCGATATATGCTGTCCAACCCATTGGGTAGTATATCTCCGAAAATACACACAATGACTCCGAAGATGCTACATACTCATATTTGAGGTAGTTGGGGGCATACTCCACCAACTCTATATCGCCCGAAGCGTCGTATACCTCACTGAGGCCCCTAACATCGGCATTCACAACAACCGTAGTCGCGAGGTCAACATCTCCTATAGCATCAAGCTCCTCTGCGGGGGTTGCAACACGCTCCACACCGCTAACAAACCATGCAGGTCCGAACGAATAGGTCTCCTGTACACTACCTCCCGAGATGATATACTTAGTGTTGAGCATAGCCAAAATCTCGGTATCCATAGCGTAAATATAGCGGCTCAAAATATCATCATAGCGCTGCAACTTAGCACCATGGTAGCC
>JAZRAW010000049.1:0-24015 GCA_045634765.1 Alistipes sp. | reverse complement strand
ACCAAGACGAAGAGAGGCGGAGCAGATTGTTCTATGGTATAAAGAAAATATCGTGGGATAGTACTTGACGTACAGCCCACAGTAGTTTAGTGATAGGATATTATACCGCCTAAATTTCTTGTCAGAAGGGGTTAGATTTGGCATATCACAAAAGAAGATCCCCACGGGATAGTACTTTATCGTACAGCCCGTGGGGTCTTACTTTTAGTGATGGGTCGAAGATGACCCCTTATCACAAGAAATTACTCGAAAGAGTGAATAACTACGCCTGAGCGCAACTTAGGCTCAAACCATGTAGTCTTAGGAGGCATGATGTTGCCTGTGTCAGCGATGTCGAAGAGCTGCTGCATTGATACTGGGTACAACGCGAAAGCAACCTTCATCTCGCCGCTGTCAACACGCTTCTGCAACTCGCCCAAACCACGGATACCGCCTACGAAGTCGATACGCTTTGAAGTGCGGAGGTCAGCGATGCCGAGAACCTTGTCCAAAACGAGGTTAGAGAGAACTGATACGTCGAGAACGCCGATAGGATCGTTATCGTCGTAAGTACCCTCCTTAGCAGTCATAGAGTACCACTCGCCGTCGATGTACATTGCGAAGTTGTGCAATGCGTTAGGAGTGTAGATATCTGCACCCTTCTTCTCAACTACGAATGACTCGCTTACAGCTGCCAAGAACTCCTCCTTTGAAAGGCCGTTGAGATCCTTAACTACGCGGTTGTAGTCGATAATGCGGAGGTGTGATGCGGGGAAGGTAACTGCCAAGAAGAAGCAGTACTCCTCATCACCAGTGTGGTTAGGATTCTTTGAAGCGCACTCCTGACCTACGCGTGCAGCAGCAGCTGTACGGTGGTGACCATCAGCAACATACAAAGCAGGGATACCAGCGAAGAGCTCAGTGATGCGATCGTTAGTCTCCTTGCAACGGATAACCCACATGTGGTGACCGAAGCCATCCTCAGCTACGAAATCGTAGTCTGCCTCGTGCTCTGCAACCCACTTAGAGATGATTGCGTCAATCTCTGCCTGGTCGGGGTATGCGAAGAATACGGGCTCGATGTTAGCCTTCTGGTTGCGAACGTGAATCATACGATCCTCCTCCTTATCAACGCGAGTAAGCTCGTGCTTCTTGATAGCGCCTGAGAGGTAGTCCTCGTAGTGGCAGCACATAGCGATACCATACTGAGTACGGCCGTTCATAGTCTGAGCGTAGATGTAGTAGTACTCCTCGTCATCCTGTGCCAACCAACCCTTCTCCTTCCAGAGGCGGAAGTTCTCCATAGCCTTCTCGTAAGCCTCCTGTGAGTGCTCATCAGCGATAGGATCGAAGTCAATCTCAGGCTTAATGATGTGGAGCAAAGAGCGCTCACCAGCCTCAGCCTTTGCCTCTACTGAGTTAAGAACGTCGTAAGGACGTGATGCAACCTCAGATGCCAACTCCTTTGGAGGACGGATACCCTTAAAGGGCTTAATTCTTACCATATTTGTAAATAGTTTTAGCTTGGTTTATTTTCTTTGGAAGGGTGCCAAATGACTTGACACCCTATTATTATATTAACAAGTGGTATAATTGAGATAGTTTGGCGACCGCTCAAAGATTGAAGATGCATAATTTTCAACCAAGAGAGGCATCAAAATACTCAATCAGACTATTTGTTAACCTGGAAGCGAACGTTACCGTTAACGAAGAAGTCAACGATCTGACGTGCAGCAGCAAGACCAGCGTTTACGTTAGCCTCAGCAGTCTCAGCACCCTGCTTCTTAGGAGTACCGAAGTAGCGCTTGCCGAACTTCTCAGCGTATGCCTCCTTAGCATCGGGAGCGATGTCAGTAACATACTTGAGGTCCTCACGCTCCTCCATAGCCTTCATAAGACCCTCCTCGTTAATAACCTCCTTACGAGCGGTGTTAACGATAGTAGCGCCCTTAGGCATAGACATAGCGAGGTCATAACCGATAGAACCCTTAGTCTCAGCAGTTGCAGGGATGTGGAGTGAGAGGTAGTCAGCAGCAGCGTAGAGCTCAGCAACTGAGTTCATCTTCTTAACACCATCACGCTCGAATACTGCATCGTCAGTGATGAAAGGATCGTAAGCTACAACGTTCATGCCGAGAGCCTTACCCTTCAAACCTACCAAACGACCTACGTTACCGTAAGCGTGGATAGCAAGAGTCTTGCCCTGGAGCTCACAGCCTGTACCAGGGTTGAACTGGTTACGAGCCATGTAAACCATCATACCGAGAGCCAACTCAGCAACAGCGTTAGAGTTCTGACCAGGAGTGTTCATAACAACTACATTGTGAGCAGTTGCAGCAGCGAGGTCTACGTTGTCGAAACCTGCACCTGCGCGAACAACAATCTTGAGCTGCTTAGCAGCCTCGATAACCTCAGCAGTAACCTTGTCGCTGCGGATGATAAGAGCGTCAACATCAGCAACAGCTGCCAAAAGCTCAGCCTTGTCTGTATACTTCTCAAGACGTACTACCTCGTAGTTAGCCTCCTTCAAGATTGCCTCAATACCCTCAACTGCAGTCTTTGCAAAGGGCTTCTCGGTTGCAATAAGTACCTTCATAATAGGTCTATAATTCTTTAATGATTTTAAGTTATCAAGGCAGCCACCTTGTTTTAGATGGCTACCTTAATGATTTTTAATTAATTACAGCGGATTACTTGTGAAGTGCCTCGAACTCCTTCATGCAAGCTACCAAAGCCTCTACAGACTCCTTAGGACAAGCGTTGTAGATAGAAGCGCGGAAACCACCTACTGAACGGTGACCCTTGATACCTACCATACCCTTCTCCTTAGCGAACTCCATGAACTCCTTCTCGAACTCCTCCTTACCAGGAGCCATTACGAAGCAAACGTTCATCAAAGAGCGGTCCTCCTTAGCAGCAGTACCTACGAACATAGAGTTGCGGTCGATCTCGTTGTAGAGCAACTCAGCCTTCTCCTTGTTCATCTTGTACATAACCTCTACACCACCGATCTCCTTAACCCACTTCAAGGTCTGGTACATAACGAAGATAGGGAATACGGGAGGTGTGTTGTACATAGAGTGGTTGCGAGCCTCCTCTGGGTAGTGTGTAGCGTAGTCAACCATTGACTGGAGCTTACGCTCTGAAGAGCCAAGAAGATCCTTGCGGATGATAACGAAAGTAACACCAGCAGGGCCTACGTTCTTCTGAGCACCACCGTAGATCATGCCATACTTCTTGATGTCAACAGGACGAGACATGATATCAGATGACATATCAGCAACCAAAGTTACGGGGCAGTCGATATCCTCGTGGATCTCAGTACCGTAGATTGTGTTGTTAGTAGTGATGTGGAAATAGTCTACATCAGTAGGAATAGTGAAGTTCTTAGGAATGTAGCTGTAAGTCTTGTCCTCAGAAGAAGCAACGATCTCTACATCGCCATAGAACTTAGCCTCCTTAGCTGCCTTCTTAGCCCAAACACCAGTCTGCAAGTAAGCAGCCTTAGTCTTAAGAAGGTTAGCGGGAACCTGGAAGAACTGAGTTGAAGCACCACCACCTACGAAGAATACAGCGTAGTCATCGGGGATGTTAAGAAGGTCACGCCAAAGCTGCTCAACCTCAGCCATTACGCGCTCCCAACCGGGAGTACGGTGTGAGATCTCAAGAATACCGATACCTGTGTTGTCGAAGTCACGGATAGCCTCGATAGCAGCCTCAACAGCCTGCTTGGGAAGTACGCAAGGACCTGCGTTGAAATTGTGTTTCATAAGTCTTTAAGTGTTTGAAAAGTTTTTATTTGGTTTAAAAATCCTTTTTTCCAATTCTCTGCGTGCAACTCAAACCTACTATTAAATATGCGGGTAGGTTTATAGTCACACAAAGATAATCATTTTTTATCATTTCCAAAAATAAAACTACTAATTTTTTACTTTCTCGCAGTTTTGTTAGCGTTTTCTTAAAAAAAGCGACGCAGAACCACCCAGAAAACCACTCACACCGCACCATCATATATATAAATATGGTATTTTTAGAGGGCACACATCTATTTTTCGCGGTGTTTATTTGCTATCTTCATTTTAGTTTGTAACTTTGCCCCATCATTTATAAAATGAGTATGAAAGTAGTAAACACCGTAGCTGAACTAAGTGCAGCTTTAGCCCCCCTCAAGCGTGAGGGCGTAGGCTTTGTACCCACAATGGGTGCACTCCACGCAGGTCACCGCTCACTCGTAGAGCGTGCTCGTGGTGAGAATGACACAGTTGTTGTCAGTGTATTTGTAAATCCCACTCAGTTTAACGATAAGAACGACCTCAAAAACTATCCTCGCACTCCCGAGGCTGATTGTGCGATTCTTGAGGCAGCGGGTGCCGATATCGTGTTTATGCCTACGGTAGAGGTCATCTACCCCGAGCCCGACACTCGCCAGTTCGACTTCGGCATGGTCGATAAGGTTATGGAGGGTGCTACACGCCCTGGCCACTTCAATGGCGTGGCACAGGTTGTAAGCCGCCTCTTCGCGTTGGTTAACCCTTCTCGCGCATACTTTGGCGAGAAGGACTTTCAGCAGATTGCCGTAATCAAGGCTATGGTTGAGCAGCTCGCCATCGACATCGAGATTGTTGAGTGTGCTATCGTACGCGGTGAGGATGGTCTTGCCCTCTCATCACGCAACGAGCTCCTCACTCTCGAGCACCGTGCCGCAGCGCCACACATCTACGCTACAATCAGTCAGTGCGCCTCAAAAATGGAGTCTATGAGTCCCGCAGAGCTTACAGAGTGGGTAGTCGCCACAATCGACTCTAACCCATTGCTCAAGACCATCTACTTCGAGGCTGTTGATGCACGCACCATGCAGCGCGTGGAGAAATGGAGCGACTCTGAGCGCATTCAGGGTTGCTGCGCAGTACAGGCGGGCGACATTCGTCTTATCGACAATATCCGCATTAAGTAAACGAGTTAATCGACCCAAACTATGTTTATAGAGAGAATGAAATCGAAGATTCACCGTGTGCGTGTCACAGAGTCGAATCTTAACTATGTAGGTAGCATCACAATTGACGAGGACCTCATGGATGCAGCGGGCCTCATCGAGGGTGAGAAGGTGCAGATTGTGAATAACAACAACGGTGAGCGCATCGAGACATACGTTATCAAGGGTGAGCGTGGTAGCGGTTGCATCTGCCTCAATGGCGCAGCAGCGCGCAAGACTGCCGTTGGCGACATCGTAATTATCATGGGTTACGGCTTTATGGACTTCGAGGAGGCAAAGACCTTCCAACCCAAGGTTGTCTTCCCCGACGAGCGCACCAACCGCCTCCTATAATTATTATAGCACACATAGCAAAGGCTGTCTTCTTTCGAGGGCAGCCTTTATCACATAAATATATCAAGGATTACGCGGTCGTGTTGTTGGAGTAGTTTATCCACTCTATGCATCATCTTGCGCGAGAGTACAGGGCAACCGAAACTACCTACCGTAGCAAATGGGAATATCGGGAATGAGGTGGTGTGCTCCCAACCATGTAGCACAACATAGCGGGAACGGAGGTTTGAGTTTGTAGCATCAAGGCCATCGAGACGGTAGGCAACACCATAGCGTCCCTCGTAGCGTTCAGCAATAAGCGCACGACCAAGAGAGGAGAGGTGTGACCCATCGGCATTTGAAGTGCGAGCATATGCCGATCTAACGTGCGACCTCTCAGCACCACTACCGTGACTTACGGGACACGTGAATATAGCCTTGCTTCGCTCGAAGTCCCACGCAACAAACCTTCGGCGACCCGAATGGCGCGATAGGTCAACAAAGAGGGCGACTTTTGTGTTGTAGCCCCCTTTGCTACAGAACTCACGCAATACCCCCGCACGACTCGCTACCCTACTTTGCAAACTCATTCTTGAGCTGTTCAACAAGTTGTGGAAGACCCACTGCACCACGCTCCTTGACGTGTGTGAGTGGATTCTTAATAAGGCGTGTATCGGGCGTGCCTGGGTCAACAAGGTAGATAGGCACCTGTTTATCGCGCACATAGTAGACAAGCATCGCTGCGGGATAAACAGCTAACGATGTGCCCACGACAATAAGGATATCGGCACGCTCTACAATCTTGCACGCGGCATCAAACATTGGGACACTCTCACCAAAGAAGACGATATGTGGGCGCAATAAAGCCCCGTCCTCGCCACGCGCATCAAGGTCCTGCTCCCAACCATCGTTGATGTCGTAGATAAGTTCGGGATTTTGCTCCGAGCGCAACTTCATTAGTTCACCATGTAGGTGCAACACACGAGTTGAGCCAGCCTGCTCGTGCAGATTATCGACATTTTGCGTTACTACGCACACATCTGCCCACTCCTCCATAGAGGCGATAGCTCGATGTCCATCATTAGGCTGCTTCGTAAGCGACTCACGACGACGCATATTATAGAACTCAATGACCTTTGCACGATTATTCTTGAGTGCCTCAGGGGTGCATACCTCCTCTACTCTGTAGTTCGCCCAAAGGCCATCCGCATCACGAAATGTCGCAATGCCACTATCGGCGCTAACGCCCGCACCTGTAAAAACCACGATATTCTTTCTTGCCATAACAAACAATTTTTGTACAAATTTAAGTTTTTTTTCTCTTCGTATCAACCTAAGTAGAACAATTTTTGGATACAACTTTGCAGATACAGTGCAAAATACTACCTTTGCGCAAAATATTTGAATACTAAAATGAAAAAGCTACTCAAAAACCTCGGTATCTGGATTATTATCGCAATGATAGTCGGTATCGTTGTAGGTATCTTCATGGGTGAGGATGCCTCGATTTTTAAGCCCATGGGCGACTTTTTTATTCAGCTAATTAAGATGTTGGTTGTACCGCTTGTCTTCATATCTATCATAAGCGGTGCAGCAGCACTTGGTGAAACAAAGTCTGCGGGATTAGTAGGCGGATTAAGCATCGGATATATGATGCTCACCACCGTCATTGCTATATCTGTGGCCTTGGGTCTAAGTGTTATCTTTCAACCAGGCACGAGCATTGAGTCCGATACTTTCAACTCAAATACCAAGGAGTATGTTCTTACAGAGCAAGATAAGACTATTGAGTATATCGATGTAAATATTGGCAAAAGTACAGAGACAAGCCTTGTGTTTAGCATCGAGGCTATGGGATTTGAGAATGGCCATTGGTTGGTCTATGAGGAGGGCAAGGACAAGCCCTCTGTAAATGAGATTATCGCGCTTGGTCAAGAGGTAAACTTTGTACAGCCCACAACAACTATAGACGTAGAGAGTATCGTTGCTGAGGAGGTTGCTCTTCCATCTGAGACCACAGCAGAAGAGGTGGAGCAGGTTGAGAATAGCGCCGAGGAGGTAATACCCGTATATACTACCACCATCATGGCATCGGAGCTTAATAGTGGTACAAAATACAATGTTATTATTGCAGCAACTAATGCAAATGGTGAGGTGATTACAACTACACCATTGGATAATAGCACAATAGCTGAGCCTATGGGCTTCTGGGATACAGTTATTGGCATGATTCCCGCAAATCCCATTGAGGCACTTGCAAAGGGTGATATCCTTCAGATTATCATCTTCGGTCTCTTCCTCGGCTTTGGCATCTCAGCCCTTGTAGCAGAGAAGCGTCGTATGTTGACCAATGGTCTTAACACAATCCTTGAGGCTCTCATCTGGTGCATTGGCAAGGTTATGTATGTCGCACCATTTGGTGTGTTTGGCCTTATTGCAGATGCTACGGGCACATTCGGTTTCGACATCCTTATGCAGGTGGCCAACGTCTTGTGGCTCGACCTCATTGCCGTGGCAATCATTGGTTTGGGTCTCTACCCCTTGACCGTGGCACTCTTCTCGCGCGTATCGCTCAAGAACTACTTCCGTGAGATGATTAAGCCTCAAATCGTATCATTCTCTACTGCATCGTCACTCGCAACACTCCCCGTGAACATGGAGGCGTGCGATAGAATGGGCATCTCTAAGCAGACATCTGGCTTTGTTCTACCTTTGGGCGCTACAATCAATATGTCGGGTAACGCCATCTACTACGCGCTCCTTGCAACATTCTTTGCGCAGCTCTACGGCATCGACCTCGGCATGCCTGAGTATATATCTATCACCATTGTCTGCGCACTTGGTGCTATTGGTCAGGCGGGCGTTCCTGGTCCTACACTCCTTGCTGCAGCTGTGCTTGTGGCAGCAGGCATTCCTTTGGAGGGTCTACCCTTGTTCTACGCCCTCGACCGTATCTTCGACATGATTCGCACGACACTCAACATCACTGGTGATGCTGCTTGTGCTGCTGTTGTCGATAGATTCGTTAAGAAGTAGCTCTGTGGTATAGTGTTTGTTCATAGGCTAAGACGTATAAATCTTTAGCCTATGAAACGAACACTTATCTTTACTATTGCAATTGTTGCGCTATTGGCTGCAGGCTTCGCAATTGCAAGTGACTCACTTCAGGGTGAGTCTAACGACAAAAATTCACGTCAGGCACAACATGAGGCACGACAACAGCAACGCGCACAGCGTTTAGCTGAGTATCGTGAGCACTTAGACTCAACAATCCTTTCGCACAACTATCGCTTCGTGCCTGAGACGATGCAGCAGCTTCCGGCTGGCATGATGCGCAATCTTCAAAATCCATGCTACGAGATTATCGTGTGGAGTGAGGCGGTAGATGTCTGCATACCCTTCCTCAAGGGCTATACTCCGCCCTATTACCCTGTTGTGTTTAACTATGTGTTATCGAGTGTGCAGGGCTACACCGTCGAACAGACCGACTACGGCTGGCACGTCACGTTCCAAAGCACAATGTTCACAGCAACGACATTCACCTTCTCATTCGAGATATACTCGCACTATGGAGGCGCAACGCTGACGATATCGTCGCCATTCTACAACAGCGTGCAGTACACGGGAAACATCTTCGGAATATAGTGACAGCAATATAAAATGAGAGTGAGCCACACACATGTAGGTGTTGGCTCACTCTTTTGCTATTTATAGTTGAAGCATTTACTGCTTAACACAACGCACGGGCATTGCATTGGCACGCTGCATTGAGCGAGCGGTCTCTATGCCGTTCCATGTGCGAGTATTGGTATTGAGATTGAAATACAACGCCTTAGCGTAGTTGCCATCGGTTGTTGCGCTCCAGTAGTATCCCGACCAGGGCACAGGCAACTCCTCGTTTACATTCATATTGTCGAGACGGCCGTCGAGGTAGTTGCGGCGACCAGCAGCAGAGAAGAAGTGTGTATCACCCGTTACAGTATCCTCAAGCCACCAACCATACATCTTCTGCGCATCCTCCCATGGGAGATTATCATCACTCGCCGCAATGGTCAACGACTCAAATAGTGAACTATCAGGGAGCATCCAACCAGCGGGGCAGGGATCGTTGTTGCTCTTCTTTGCAGCGCTCCACAAATCATTATCGTGACCATTGTTGAGCCAGTCGTAATCATTATCGGGGTTGCCGATGATGATGTTTAATGGATTGACCGTAGTCCACTCAATGCTTCCGCCCTCGCTCGACTCTACATAACCAATGTGCGCCTCATAATCGTTGTAATCGTAGAGTACCATATCATAATTGAGGCTAAAGTTCCAATCATTAGGGCCCGGAATTGGCTCCTTACGTCCCCACTGATAGTACATGCCGTATGAGCGACCAATAGCATCATTATCTGAGTCACCCTCATTGTTAGTGTCAGCGCCGAGGTTATGATTCATCATCGTAGCGCCACCAATAGTAAAGGTATTCTCGTCGGCCATTGGGTCGTTGTTGGTTACCCAAATGTGCCAACTCCAAATAAGGTTGCCGTCAGCATCATAAGCACCTATGAGAGCATTGCCTGGAACAACGCTATCAACTTCGTTATTATCATCATCCTTCTCAGGATTGAGATAGAAGATAGCCTTGTTTTCACGCATATCGAGGTATTTAATAAGCCCTATCTCACTCTGCCACAGCAACTTGATATAAGATGTCGCCAACTGAACATCGTTACCTCCAATCATGGGATTGAATATGTAGCGCACCTTAGGCTCACAAGCGACATAGCAGTTTGCTGGAGTGTCGTAATAGTTAACCTCCTTGGGGACAACAGCAATAAATATGTCTACTGTCTTAGTTGCTCCCGTGGGTGTATATGCCTTGAGCGTAAGCGTTCCACTCTCAACAGCCTCCTCCTTACTAATAGCCTCAAGACTTGGGGCTTTTACGGTAATTGTTGAGTTGTACATATCGATGAAGGTCACCTCCCAACCCTTTGGTGTAGATGTTGGTTCGAGCGATGTAATGTTGCTACTATCGAAGCTTGTTGACCCCATCTCACCATACATAGACACAAAGATACTGCGCGAGGGAACTACGATGCTTTTTGTCTCATCCTTGCTACACGACATCATGATGCCTGCAAAGGCAAGTATCGCAACAATGTAAATATGAAATCTATTCATACGTTTATATATACTTTTATTCATTTAATTCTACCTCTATAATCTCTATCGGAGCAGATGTATTCTCTGAAAGCTGCGACACAAGAAGCTCCACCTCATCACGGCTATCAAACATACCAATCGTGAATCCGTTAGCATCTTTAGATATACTATGGCGTGGTGCCTCAGCTGAAATTATTGCACTCAACTCATCAGATAGTGTGTCCGTAGCTACGTGAATCATATATCTATGACCCGAGATGGGGATATCCACTACTTCGCCATCCTCATTCTCCATGGCTGTGATATTCACCATCTTGCCATCTTGCCAACGGCAAATCTCAGGAGCCTTAAAGCCCTTCTCCTTGAGGAATAGCTGGGCATCATCAGCTTCGCGTCGAGTGGCGAAACCACCTGTATAATATAGGTAATAGCCATCCTCATTGCGAGTAATATATAGCGGCTGCACACCCTTAAATAGGGTCATGGGCTGTTTGTTTCGGAACTCACCCAACAATATGCGATATATTGTTCCGCGCTCATATACCTTAAGGTTGGGTATAGGATTTGACTCTCTGTAGAAGTTTGTTCGACCTATGTTGATAGGCTGATAGTCGATGAACAGGCGACGCTCAAGATTTATAGGCTCCAAACGGTAGTCTATCTCGTGGGCATCACGCTGAATAGTTGCGATAGAATCAGCCGCCTCCGTAAGATTCATCGTTTGAGCAAAACTTTGCTCGAAACTGCGTAAGGTGGGGCGACCTAATGCAAAGTGCATCAATGCATCTGATGCGTAGTAGCCAGCCTCGCGTGAACACTCTCGACGCATATCGGCAAACTCCTCAGAGGAACTATCCAACAACTCGAAGTTGCGACTACTCTCAAGCACATAGCCGTAGGCATAATACTTCGTATCAAGAATATGGTTCCACGAAACATCAATCTTTGCTGCAAGAACCTCGGCCTCACTCTTGAGAGTGAAAAATTCAGCATAGAGCGCCTCGGCCTCAGCCTCACTATCCGTTGTACGATAGCTATTTGCGACGCTGTTCATGCGATTATACAGATTGAAATACTCCGCAACAAGGGCATCCATCTCTGCATCCTCCTGCTGAGCTGCGACCAATTCAGCATAATCCTCAGCCGAGAGGTTATCCACAAAACAATAGTTTTCAACGAGGTTGCGATACAATGGCAATACCTCAATTTCCTCATCCACGCCATCCATATTCACATTCTCCTCCTGGTCAACAACGGGTGCATTCATCTGAGCTACCACCCACTCTTGCTCCAACTCATTGATGCGGGCAATGACATCACCACGCATTGTGCGAATATCGAATATCTCCTGTTCGAGTTCAATAATACGGTCGCTAAATAGACTAAAGTCCTCAGGAGTAGGAGTTAAACCAATGCCACTTAAACTATCAGCGTATATACGGAATTGCTCGCGGGTGTGATTCATAACCATCGCAACAGAGTCCTCCTTCATTGCCAATGCTCGATCCTGCTCCTGCAACGCAACATATTCTGTATTTTCACTCAATTCATCAATCGGAAATGGCAGTCTTGTAATGGCCACAGCCGACAATGTTGTTGCAACAAGTAGCGCTGATATGTATAACGCCTTCTTCATATACTATTTTTATCCTTTTTACATAATTAAGCACCCTATCTCCATGAGCGGATAAAGAGCAGTTGTATAAATCCAAAAATCTCCAAACGACCAATAAGCATAAGGAGTGTCGAGTTAAACTTAAGCAACGCTGGCAGAGCGGAGAAGTTATCCATCGAGCCAACCTCGCCAAAGCCCGGACCAACATTACTTACGCACGCAATAGATGCAGTAAGCGATGTAACCAAATCGAGACCAAATATTGTGTAGACTATAGTACCAAGCAACACGGTCATTATATAGGCTACAATAAAGGTCATAACAAGGCTCTGTACACCCTCATCCTGCACCATGCCATCCACCTTTGTGCGTATAACAGCATTGGGGTGGAGCTGAACCTTCATGCGATTGCGAATAATCTTCGAAGCAATAAGCATGCGGTCAACCTTCATACCTCCCGAAGTTGAACCCGCACAACCACACACTACAGAAGATATGATAAGCAACATAATAGCTAAAGGCGTCCAGGTGTTGGTATCTGCCGTAGCAAATCCCGATGTAGTGGTAACACTAACTACCTGAAACGCAGAGTGTCGCAATGACTCTCCCCAGCTATTATAGACGCCCTCGGACAATAGACTGAACGACATAACCACCGAGATTATAGTCATCATACCTATGAATGTACGAACGACCTCTGAGCGGAAAATATTGTTTCGTCGTCCCGTCATAGAGGCATACAATATGCCAAAATGTATTGCCGATAGTGTCATGGCAACAATTAGAATAGCCTCAATAAGTGGGCTATCCCAGAAACCGACAGATAGGTTCTTCGTGCTAAAGCCACATGTAGCACATGCAGACATAGCTTGGGTCGTTGCATCAAACCATGTCATACCAGCAAATTTCAAAGCCAGTGTAGTCAACGCCGTAAGACCTACATATACCAATGTGAGGATGCGGATGATAACGCGCGAGCGATAATGGAAGTTATCCTTGGCGATGGATGACATCTCAACATTTGACAACATGTGGCGGCTGCGTCCCATCGAAGGCAAGATAACCAAGGCGAACATCACAACACCAACGCCACCAATCCAAGCTGATGCAGAGCGCCAGAATAGCATACCCTTAGGCAAAAACTCTATATCATTAAGTATGGATGAACCCGTTGTGGTGAAGCCCGACACGCTCTCAAACCATGCGTTAATAGCGGTAAATTCGCCACCCCATATCAGATAGGGAAATGTACCAACGATGCAGGCGACAAGCCACGAACCCACGACAATAGCATATCCCTCCTTAATCTTAATATCATCGGCCTTCTCTGCAAAGATTAGCGGGAAGAAGCCTAAGAGCGAGGTTAGGAACGATGATAGGAGCAAAGGGTGGAAGGCAGAGTCATAGTCATTAACCATTGAGACAACGGCAGATAGCAACATGAATGCCGCAATGAATTGCAGCACCATGCCAATATAACGTATGACTACATGAAATCGCATTTCTACCTATGAGCTAAAGCTTTGTTATCGAGTGATTCTACCAATTAGTTGGGTTATCCTGTCGCGCAGGGTTACAATCTCATCACGACAAGCAATATCTTCGTCAAATGGTTTCTTGTATGTGAGATAGTCACCAAGACTATTGTTGATACGTAATACGGGGCGCACAAAGTAGTGGTCGATAAAGAAGTAGAACATTATCACAATCACTATCATCACAATCAGCGAAATGAAGACTGGGGTCACAGCGCGACGAGCAGTGTGACTAAGATTGTTCACCTCGGGACCTAACGAGTTATGAACACCTGTCATATACTTGGTAATCTGCTCTGCAGTCATCTTATACTCTGGCTGATACTTATCGACATACCAACCATGAGTTGACATAGCAACTGCAGTAGTATCCTGTAGTGTAATTGCAATCGAGCGGTGCACATCGCCATTGATATAGGAGCGCGCCAACTCATTCACTCGGTTTGTGAACATCACCAAACTATCGGCAGCCTCGGGCGTCTCCGTATCCTTCATCTTGCGCTGCGCAATGTGGGCAGAGCGCGACAACTGTGTTATAGACTCCTCACACTCCTTGCTGTAGTACTTGATATCTCCAAACTTACTGCTTGAAACAGCAAGCTCAATCATCACATCGTTCTGTTGGTTGAGTGCTGTAAGCATATTTCCAGCCAAGTCGATATTCTCCTTGCTGGCAAGCAGGATATCCTCCGTATCTTTACTTACGCGCTCAAGCTCGAATAGTGACATTGCGCCTGAGAAGAAGAGCAGAAGCAACAAACTCATAAACGCCACCCTCATACGGCGAGTTAGCGTTCTGATGCTGAATATTTTTTTGAGTAGTTTAATCACAGTACTACAAATTTGCTATAGTGTTTAACCTGACAAAAGTAATACTTTTGTGTTAATTTTCCAAAATTTACTCCACTAATGTAGCACACACATCACCATTCGCGTCAATACTATCAAGGCGTACTCGACAAATATTGTTTACAGCATGCTCATTGAAAGGTGCAGATACGCGTAGATAATTATCTGTGTAACCATACATTACACCATCATGGTTTGTGCTCTCAAACAGCACTTCGCGCTCTGTGCCAATAAAACGCTCGGCGAAGGCACGATTTAGTTTCGACGACAGCTCCTCAAGGCGCGATACACGCTCAGTGGAGATACGCGACTGCACCTTACCTGGCATATCTACGGCTGGTGTGCCTGGTCGCTCCGAGAAGGGAAAGATGTGTAGGAAGGATGCGCCAACCTCCTCCAAAAGGTTGTAGGTCTCCATAAACTCCTCCTCGCCCTCGCCGGGAAAACCAACGATAACATCGACACCCAAGAATGAGTCGGGCATTAACTCGCGAATCTTTGCAATACGTTCACGATAACGCTCGGCGGTATAGCGGCGACGCATAAGGCCGAGGATGCGTGTTGAGCCACTCTGCAAGGGAATATGGAAGTGAGGAACAAATTTAGGTGACTGTGCGCAAAACTCTATAATCTCATCAGTTATAAGATTGGGCTCGATGCTCGAAATACGATAACGTTCAATGCCATCTACCCTATCTAACTCACGCAACAAATCTATAAAACGCTCGCCTGTCGTACGACCAAAATCACCCGTGTTTATGCCCGTAATCACAATCTCCTTCTGACCCGCCGCAGCAATCTCCTTCGCCTCGGCAACAATATCGGCAATGGGGATGTTTCGGCTCGAACCTCGAGCATAGTGTATAGTGCAGTAGGCACATTTGTAGTCACAGCCATCCTGCACCTTTAAAAATGAGCGAGTACGGTCGCCCGACGAGTAGGCTGCAAAGAAGCGAGTAAGGTTCTCGACAGAGCAGCTGTAGACCTCTGCTTTACCCCTCTCCTTTAGTTCAACTACTCGTTTATATAAGTCGCCTTTATCATTGTTACTTAGCACAATATCTACACCCTCTATGGCAGCAATAGCATCTGGTCTTAATTGGGCATAGCATCCCGTAACAGCGATGATGGCGTTAGGATTTCTGCGATGTATCTTTCGTATTATATTGCGGCACTTCTTGTCGGCATGTTCCGTTACGGAGCAACTGTTTATTACGGCCACATCTGTAGCCTCGGATGGCTCAACACGTCGATATCCGCCACGTTCAAACTCGCGCGCCAAGGTTGATGACTCCGAAAAGTTGAGTTTGCAACCTAAAGTGTGAAAACTTACCCTCTTATCCTGCATAAAATATCAGTTTACAATTTATTGTAACCCCTAAATGGGGCTTTTCATCGGGCGAAGTTACAAAAAGTTAAGAGAAAGTGAAAAAAGATTTCGTGGTTACGCAAAAAAAAAGTACATTTGCGGGATTAATTTAACCATGGAATGATAACCGTATTTGAGGATATTATAACCTACAGCCATCTTGCTGATGCATTTGTTGCCTGTCTGCTCTCTGCTGTGACATGTGGCATTGTGGGCAGCTATGTCGTAGCACGACGTATGGTATTCCTCAGTGGTGGTATCACCCATGCATCATTTGGAGGTTTGGGTATAGCCATATACGCTGGCCATAACCCAATTCTTGGTGCGTTGCTTTTTGCATCACTTGCCTCAGTGGGCGTAGAGTTTGCATCTCGCCATGGTCGCATACGCGAGGACTCAGCTATCGGCATTATATGGTCCTTGGGAATGGCCATCGGAGCACTCTTTATGTCGCTTACACCAGGTTATGCCGTAGAGTTATCGAGCTACCTCTTTGGAAGTATATCACTTGTTGATAGCACCGATATTAAGTGGTTATCAATCCTGATGGCAGCAGTCTTGATTGGGGCATTGGTATGGGGACGTAGGATTATGTATATCACCTTTGATGAGGAGTATGCTCGCAGCCAAGGAATACCCGTGGTACTGACATCCTACATCATGGCGGTGGTGGTCGCCATAACCATAGTGCTATCCATAAAGGTAATGGGCATTGTGCTACTCATGTCGTTGATAACAATACCTACGGTTGTGGCCAACACTCTGACTAAAGATTTTAGACGCATCACCCCCATTGCTGTAATCACGGCGTTGATATGCAATATCGTGGGTTTTGTAATGAGCTATGAGATTGAACTTACAAGCGGAGGCATTCCCCTTGGTAGTTGTATAATATTCCTCCTTGCGATGACGTTGTTACTTGTGAAACTATTCGACTATTGTCGACGACATGTTGCAACAAGGAGTTCAAGGGGGTGAGTTATGTTTTAGGAAATATTGGAATATGAAAAATAGTAATAGTACCATACTCTCGCTTTTGGCGCTACCGTTTCTTGGATGGTTTACCCATCTTGCCGCAGCGAAGCTATACGACCTTATCGACTTGTCGTGGGGTGTTGTGACCATACCACTATGGATTGCCATAGTACTTATCATCATATCGATGATGATGGTACGCGTGTATCGTCTTGTAATTAAGGCCTATATGGGACCTTTGGCTGCGACATTCTTCATCGTGCTCTTCATCTTGATGATGAACTTCGTATGGCGATACATCGACGAGCTTACGGGTAAGGGTCTCGACTTTTTGACCATTGCCGAACTCGTAATATGCGCTACAGCAAACATGGTGCCGTTGGGTCTGCCATTGGCCCTGTTGCTCTCATCAATCATGGCTCTTGGCAACCTTGGTGAGAACTATGAGTTGCTGGCCATGAAGTCCTCTGGAATGTCCATAATGCGCATTCTCCAGCCTCTAATCATCATCGTTGGACTGATATCCGTATTTAGTTTCTACCTGACGAACAACATTGTCCCGGCAGCCAACCAGCGCATGTACGACATCATGTTTGATATTCGTGAACAGCGCCAAGAACTTAAGTTCCAGGATGGTATGTTCTTCAACGGCCTACCAAACATGAGCATCCGCGTGGGACACCAAGACGAGGCTACACAGCGTCTGGAGGATGTCCTTATCTTCGACACACGCAGTGCCAATGGCGATATGACCACCACTGTCGCAGAGTCGGGATATATTCGCATGTCGGAGGATAAGGGTTACCTATATGTTACGCTGCATAATGGTCGAACATATGAGCATACGCGAAGTGGTCAGTGGTATGATAAAAATAGCATGCGCATACACGATTTCACTCGCCAAGATGCCACCATACCCATTGCCAAGATTGCACCTCCCGAGGGTGATATGTCGCGCGAATTTACCGAGTCACGCACACGCAATTTGAGCGGGTTGGAGGAGTTGATGGACTCTCTACAGCTTCAGATAGAGTACTATAATATGGAGAGTCTCACGCCTTTGGTAAAGAGACAGGTCTTTGCACGAGACACGACAATCTTCCCCGATGATAGCCTACATGTCGACCGCAGCCAGTTTAAGCCAATCAACTTCTATGACTCAATAAACGACCTGTCGATTCGTAGCAGAGCAAAGGTATACCAGACTGCGTACAACAATGCCCGCATGGCGCAAGGCTCATACTCCTTTGATGAGCAATCGTCGAAAATTCCTCTTGCGCAGTACTACCTATCTCTCAACGAGTGGCATCGCAAGTTGACGCTTCCCATCACCATCATCATATTCTTCATGATTGGTGCGCCATTAGGAGCTATCATCCGCAAGGGCGGTTTGGGTCTCCCCGCCGTTATCTCGGTGATATTCTTTGTCATATTCTACATCATCAGCATTTGGGGTGAGAAGATGGCAAAGGAGGGCACATGGGATGCGCTCTACGGCATGTGGCTGCCAATACCTATATTTATGCTCGTGGCGATATACCTCACCATAAAGGCCAAGAACGACTCCTCGTTGCTCGATACCGACTGGTATGATGTACGCATACGACGTATGGCAAAGCGCATAAAGAGGGTGTTTAAGCGTAAGAGTAAAAACTAAGTAGATTGGATTTCCACGTCGCTACGCTCCTCGGAATGACGTTGTTATGTGTGTTTATGTGTATGCGTCATTGCGAGGCTTGGAACAAACCGTGGCAATCTCTGCCGCACGGGGGGCATGCTGAGCAATGCGAAGCATCTCCTCAAAGTCGACAAGAGATGCAGTTGATAGCGTATTGACATCGAGGAGATTCTTCGTTACACTCAGAATGACAGCACAGAGCGTCATTACTAATTGCTAATTGCTAATTTCTAATTGTTATTTATATGGATGCTAAGAGTTTAAGAATAGTGTTTATGGGTACGCCAGAGTTTGCCTCTACCTCGCTTAAGCGATTGGTCGAGGAGGGCTACAACGTTGTCGCCGTGGTGACCACTCCCGACAAACCCGCAGGTCGCGGACAGAGGGTGCACGAAAGCGATGTTAAGTGCACAGCACGCGAGTTGGGACTCCCAATTCTGCAGCCCGAGAAGTTGCGCGATGAGGCATTCCTCGCTGCACTCAAGGAGCTACGCCCCGACCTTGGCATCGTAATCGCATTCCGTATGCTCCCCGAGGTGGTATGGTCTATGCCCAGCCTCGGCACGTTCAACCTACACGCCTCACTGCTACCTCAGTATCGCGGTGCTGCACCCATAAATTGGGCAATCATAAATGGCGAAAAGGAGACGGGCGTGACCACCTTTTTGCTCAACCACGAAATAGATAAGGGTGCAATAATCGAGCAGGAGACAACGGCAATCCTCCCCGAGGATAACATCGGCACACTCTACGACCGACTTATGGAGATAGGCTCACACCTCGTAACGCGCACCGTGGATAAGCTCGCCGAGGGTAACTACACAACCATCGAGCAGATGCACATCGACGAGGCTACGCTCAAGCCCGCACCCAAAATCTTTAAGGAGGATGGCCGCATAAATTGGAACCGTAAGGCCGAGGATATACACAACCTCGTGCGTGGTCTCTCGCCCTACCCTGCTGCGTGGACACCTATATATAGGGATGGCGCGGAGTGTGGCTCGGCAAAGATATTCACTACACGCTTCGAGCTCTGCTCCCATAACGCCGCACCAGGCACACTCAAGACTGATGGTCGCACACACCTCGCCGTAGCCGCTGCAGATGGTTGGGTATATATCGAGGAGATGCAGATGGCGGGTAAGCGCCGCATGGCAATCAAGGATGTATTGCTCGGCTGGCGCCTCTCGAATGAGGTATTCCAGGAGTAATTTGCGATTTTATACTAAAGAGAGAGCAATTCAGAGAGCACTATGTGGTGTTCTCTGTTTTTTTTACCGCCTTACCATGCGTTAGAAAACAGAAGAACTGAGCCCCGAAAATAGCTCTCAAATTCGCCACCCATAAAACACACAAGTAAAAAACTTGCATATTGCATAAAGTCATCGTTATTCATTGAATATCAACGATATGTAATTAGAAAATATGCAAACACGACACAAATTTCGACTAATTTCGTCCTTGTTGAAAGGGGCTTATTCGTATTATATATATAGGGCACTTTGTAAAATCATCATCCGCAGCAGTGTGGATAGGGATATAAAGAGTGTGATGTTTAACCTATAAAATTCAACTATTATGAAGCAGTTTTCACAGGACAAGGTCACAATCCGTATTCGTGTCAAGCGAGCAAGTGTAGAGCCTATACGCTCACAACCACTACACCCATCACAGCACGAGGTAGAGACAACGGAGAGGTTTTCGGAATTTGAGTATGTCGTTGCTCCCACACAGGAGTTTTATAGCAAGCTATTGTCATATGGTAGTAGCGTGGTGGTATTAGAGCCTAAAGAGGCAAGACTCGAAATGCATAATCGCATAATGAATATGTCGTTTATATATAGCGAGGAGATGGCACGTACCAAGATAGGTAAGGCTGTAATATATGCTACAAATAGGTTCCCAAAGGCCAATATTGGGAGGGTGCGACATTCGCTCGAGATGCAGAGAGGCGTAGACTATATTCGTCGTTTAGATGCTTGCATGCTCTATCTCGAGGCAACGCAAGGCTGGAAGTATATAAAGAACTTTAGGCTCAACGACATTGACACACTTACCATATTCCAGCGTGGTGATACGGACGGAGTCTATATGTGTTCCTCGGAGGCTGTGAGGGCGAAACTACGCGAGGCAGAGATTGGCTCTATCGACGATATTGTGGAGTTAAATCGCAACTACCATCACCCCAAAACGCAGCCATGGCCCTATGACCACTCTCTGGTGCAAGTACTGATATCGTACTTTGGTGTATATATCAAAAGCCACTATTCCAAGGAGTATGATATATTTATGGCAGGACTATCGGAGAATTAGAAATTATTTTGTAAATTTGTAGAAAACTAAAAATACAAAAATATGGCACGTGCAATAAGTAAGGATTTTTTAAATGATCTTATTAATGGTTCTCTAAGCAAAATTCGAGAGATAATCCTAAGAGATGACACTCTTATGCTGGACTTACGAGGCAAGTCTATAATGGTGTATTATAGGGGTGGTAAGTTGCTCGAAATAAAAGAGAATGGAAAGTCATATCAATTCATATGTGGAGATAAAAAATATATTGCTACCAATTTTACGATTCCCAATGTTGAGTTTGCCGATGATGGTTCATGTGACACCTCGCTAATAGAAGAGTATATAGCTAAATTTAAGTACAATATGGATATCTACTTCGGAGGTATTCGCATTAATAATAAACAACCTAAGCGACACTCTTTAGAGAACGAAATACGTCAGCATATTGTAAGAGAGAATAATTTTACAAAAATAGCTAAAGATACAGACTACTTCATCTTAGATACAGAGTATGGAATAGGCAATGGAAAAAAGATAGACATTGTTGCAATAGAGTGGATATCTAAATCTAATGAGCGTAAATTACAGAATGGATATAGACCCAAATTGGTGTTTTTTGAACTAAAATATGGCGGTGTGGCTATGGCTGGAAATAGTGGCTTAAAATCACATCTGGACGATTTTAAGTTATTTAAAGAAAATGATAAGATTGTAAAAAGTTTCAAAGAAGATATGCTTGAAGTATTAAAGCAAAAAAGGGATTTGGGGTTAATACCATACTTAAAAAAGGAAAATAAAAACGATATAAAAGAGTTTGCCGACGATATAGAGCTTATCTTCCTTATTGCGAATTACAAGAAAAATTCCGAGGTTCTAATGCGTGAAATTGAGCAGATGGAGGAATTTCAGATGATAACCTCCAGCTATCTTGGATATGGTCTTTATAAAAACAATTTGGTAGATAAGTCTATTTTGAAAGATTATGACCCTAACCATCCATAGAGGCACTCACGAGATTGGCGGTAGTTGTGTCGAAATACGGACCGACAAGGCGAAGATTTTGATTGACCTCGGTATGCCCCTCGACTACGATAAACGTAGTCGAGAGGAGCAGACCGAGATACGACACAATGCCGAAGAGTGGTGCAAGGGTGCGGATGCTATATTCCTAAGCCACGCACATGCTGACCACTACGGTTTTTTCGATTTATTACCCGATGAGACGCCAATCTATGCCACTGAGGAGTCCTTTGCGATGCTTACCCTCGATGGTATTCTCGGCGATGACCCTACGAAGCACCTCATAAAGCACACCCTAAAGAGTGGACAATCATGCGAGGTGGCAGGGATAAAGGTTACAGCCTACACCGTTGACCATTCGGCTTATGGTGCGTGCGCCTATCTTATTGAGTGCGATGGCAAGCGCATATTGTATAGTGGAGATATCCGTATTCACGGCGTTAAGGGTGTGTTATATAGGAACTTACCCAAGGATGTGGATTATCTACTCTTGGAGGGAACAAATGTTTTGCGAGCAAAGAACAACCCCACCGAGCGAGATATTGAAAATCAGTTTATCAAGGCCTTCAATGAGGCTCCCGATGCTCTGCATTTGGTGTGGTGCTCTGCAAAGAATATCGACCGTATATGCGCACTGTTTCGTGCTTGTATTAGATGTCGGAAGACGCTCGTTGTCGATCCATTCACGGCAAATGTTTTGGCTGCAGTAGCTAAATTAAATCCACATATACCAACAGTTACCACTGCCAAGCAAATGAGGGTATATTTCCCATACTACCTAACAAAACGGCTTTTGGTGCGCAATCCTGAGAGTTATATCTATTCACTTGAACCTCGTAAAAATAAGGTGTCGTATAACGATTTTATGACCAAACCCAAGCGATATGTAATGCTTGTACGCCCATCGGCACTCTCATATCTCGAGAAGTTAAGCATTAGGCATATTAGCCTTATAAAGTCGATATGGGGTGGCTACTGGAATGAGCCAAACACCGAGCGTTTTCGAGATTGGGTCGAGGAGCATTGTGAGGACGTAAAGGACATTCATTCGAGCGGCCACGCTGATACACAATCATTGCTACGCATTGTTGAGTTCGTTCGACCAAAAACGATTGTACCCATACATACTGACGCCCCGGAACGTTTTTGCGATATATTCGTAAATGACAATGTGAAATGCCTTGACAATAACGAGGTGTTGTATTTGTAATTTTAATATACGATGAAAATCCAATACGCCTCTGACCTCCATTTAGAGATGTCGGCAAACAGACGATATATGCAAAATGTCCCATTTGATGTTGTGGGCGATGTACTGGTGTTGGCTGGCGATATATTCAATTTGCGAGATAATATGCCACCCTGCCCAAAGTTCTGGGAGTGGGTATCGGCAAATTATCGTGAGGTGTTAATAGTGCCAGGTAACCACGAATACTACCAAAACTATGATGTCTTGGCAAATGGCGACAGTTGGAGTCGTGTGATATTGCCTAATGTGCATTACCACCAAAATAAGGTTGTGAGGATTGATAATGTCGATTTTATTCTCTCAACCCTTTGGTCGCATATTCGCCCCGAAGACGAATTTGTTGTAGAGCAAGGGATGTATGATTTTCGGCAGATTCTGTACAATGGTCGTCGCTTTACACCTGCCGACTTTAACGCCGAGCACGAGAAATGTCTGGACTTTATCAAGCAAAGTGTAGCGGAGAGTACCGCCGAACATATTGTGGTGGTTACACATCACCTCCCATCGTTGGCAGTTGTAGCATCAGAGCATAGAGGTAGCCTACTCAATAGTGCCTTCGCTACCGAGTTGGGCGACTTTATTGCAGATAGCCGAATTGATGCGTGGATATTTGGTCACTCACACACCAATAAGGATGCCGTCATAGGTAACACACGCCTTGTCTGCAACCAACTTGGTTATGTCTACTACCGAGAGAACCTCAGAGGTTTCGATGGTGGAAAGTTTATTGAGGTGTAAAAAGCAAACATCCGAGCAATTAACGCTCGGATGTTTTTAGTTATATGGTTGCACTTCGGGTGCGTGATGGGTGCGTCAATGCCCCAATCAAGACCATTTAGACTCACTTTGTCGCATCTTAATTTATTCTGCACAAACTACTATCTCAACATTATATCGCCCCAAATAGTTCCTAAACACAGTCTAAACATAACCTCCAAACGACCTTCACATATCAACATACAAAAAGGAGCAAACCTCTCGGTCTGCTCCTT
>JAZRAW010000048.1:0-4510 GCA_045634765.1 Alistipes sp. | reverse complement strand
GCCATTCGCGCCATCCTTGCCGTTGGCGATAGTAGCCTTTGTACCATCCGAAAACTCAATAACATAGCCATCGGTTGTTGTTATCACCCCTACCACGTAGACATTTTTCTGTAGAGCATTGACGATAGTCTGCAGAGCAGCGATATCCTCATTGGTCTTGATTACTGACTCTTCGAGCGTCTCAACTCGATCCTTCACACTCTCAATCTCGTTCCAGATTGCCTCATCGTTGTAGGAGCATCCTACCATTGCCATTAGCGTAGCTGCTACGCTAAGAGCCAAACGTAAAAATCTTCTCATAATGTTGTTGTTAAAAGGTCATTCTCCGTAAACTTTTACACTACGAGACTGCTAAATGTGGCGGTGGGGCTTGGGTGCTTTTATGGTCTAAGTGAGCATACACCAATATCAGACATCTTGCCCAAAAGTATGTAAACCTGAAAAACTCAAGTCGCAGACCAGCCCATTCGCCGCAGGCACAATCCCGTAAAAATGCTTTGGCAGGTCTTCTGACTTGTTCTACTCTACGATGCCTTCCCAAGGATAACATCCTCAGTGACAATATGATGTCGCAGAGTCTTATTAGAACTCACAGCAGCGGGAACTGTATGGGAATCTCACCCATTTCCCTTTTAATCTCCGATGGGCTGCTCGCCCAAGAGAACCAATGCTGGTGCAAAGATATGAAAAATTGTTGACAGACACACCACATTACACCAACTTTTTTTGACACAAGAAGCGTCATCGCAAAAAATTACCAATTCTCGGAGTCTCATTTTCCTCAAAAATTATAGCGGATATTTAAATATTTCTGCTATATTTGTAGTACGCATATATTATATAGACGTGGATTGCATTATATAGCCGCCCCCTATCGCTAAAAAATATTGTAGCAGTGATAGATTACGAAAAGGTGCAATCTCTCTATATACAAAAGTCACACGAAGGGACTACGATATAGAAACACAATAATTATTAACTAATAAAATTTACATTTATGAAAAAGCTATTTACTATTTTGACACTCGCTGCTTCAATCTTCGCAGCATCTAACGTTTCAGCAGCATCTATCGAGAGCAACGATGCCAACTACGCTGCAAGCCAGACTCTTGTACAGGAGAACCCCAACAGAGCTTTGCTTGAGATGACAGTAGACCAGATGCAGAGCATGCTTCCAATGGATATTGGCATGGGTCTAACAATGAGCGAGGTGTACCTTACCCACTCGAACTTCGTTTTGGAGGTTATCGCGCCAAATGATTTCATCGACTTGATGCGCGTGGGCTTCAAGAACATGGATAGAGCCGAGGTCTTGGAGAGCGTAGCAGCTGATGACGCAACCAAGTTGTTGTTGCAGCTTTGCGTATCTGCTGAGTGTGGTTTCACAATGATCTACTCTGATAGCACATTTATGAATCAGCTTAAGATTACATTCTCTCCCGAAGAGTTGTCATCAATTCTTAAGTAATATATCATAGCATATAACCGCATTAAGGGGTTGCCGATGGCAACCCCTTATTTTGCATCCTTCTTCTGCTATTATATAAATCTCGCCCTCTGCCACTTACCATTCGAGGCGGGTGTCACCTCCCTCTCGACAATGCCTGTGAGTACATCGGCAGCATCATCGTGGCGATTAGCCCTAAACAAGCGGCGGAAGGTGGTGAGGTGGGCATAGAACTCTGGCCAACGCTGTGCCCAGTCGCGTGGCATGCGTATGGTGTGTAACACCGTAGCCGAATTGGAGAGTATGCGCGCCTCTTTATTTCCACTTTGATGAAACCACTCAATGCGCACTTTGGGCTCGAGACGCTGCAAGGCGCGAGCAAAGCCCCTACCTCCATTATTACTCTCGACCGCAGCACGCAAGGTGTTGTTGGAGCGAAACATCGCAGATACAAGGCGTTCGGTGTGCTCCATGGCCTCGCGCGAGTATACCACATCCGTTACATATATTACGCCGTCAGTATCAACCACATATGCCACAGCACATAGGTAGTCATCACCCATGTCTGCTGTATCCACATAGGCGGCGCGTGCCACAACATCGCGCGGCAGTATGGCATACTCACGGAAGTTATCACCGTAGAGCAATCCCTCCTTTGTTGAGGGGTGACCCTGATACATCGCCTCAAAGCGTATGGGGTCGAGACGGCGCTTGGCAAGAAGCAACTCCCTACTCTGCTGCTCGGGCCACAACGCCTCACCCTCGGCGCGTGGGTCTATATCCGTTGGCGGCGAGGCCTTGAGTGCCTCGAAGTTGAGCACCAACCATGTATTATCATCCACTTCGTCGATATCTTTGAGCGAGCGCAGCTCGCGACATGGCTCGGTGCGCATAAGCGTGCCTATGAGATCCTCCTCATGCCAACGCGTAAATACTATAAGTTCGCGCGAAGTATTGTGCATACGCGTGCGCACGACGGAGGTATACCACTCCCAGCAATTCTCACGCACAACGGGTGACTGCGCCTCCATAGCATCTTTGTAGAGGTCATCGAGGATGAAGCAGTCTACGCGGTTTCCCGTCAGCGAGCCCTCGCGTCCCACGCTTATAAGCTCACCTTTGTAGCCGATAATCTCCACTTCGTCCGAGGTGCGTATATACCCTGCGGGCTTAGTGCCGCGCTTAATTGTCGTCTCGGGGAATATCTCGGCATACTCACGCGACTCGATTATTCGTTGCACACGGCGGTTAAACTTCGAGGCTAAAGTACCCGAGTAGGAGGCGATGGCAATACGCATATCGGGGTCTAAGCCAAGCATATAGGCTGGCAGCAGCGTCGTAGCACCTACACTCTTGCCATGCTGAGGGGGCACCGAGACTATGAGCTTGGGGATGCGCCCCTGGGCAAATGCCTCGAGGATGGCATAATAGGTGCGATGAAAGGGTGTAAACTCCAAAAAAGGGTATAGCTTTTGGGCAAAATCAACAAATGGCAATCTCGTTTCGTTCATAGGGATAGTGTTAGGGTTGTGATTACTCGATGTAGCTCATCATCTCGCTAAACGAGAAGTCGTTGCTAAGTTCACCATTTTCGGTTGATGTTCTAAACTCCCACCACACAGGCAGCAGCTCCACAACGCAATAGGGGATATGCCTATCTCGACTCACCACAAGGGTGCATATAAGTCTACATTCTACATCTCCATCATGGAGCGTTACGCTACCCGAGAAGAAATCGCGCGTGCCGATTTTCGCTAAAAGCAACTCGGCAATCTTAAGGTAAACTAAAGGTGTTGTTTCGTACATAGTTGATAATTTAGGGTTTATTATTTAAATATTGCGTAAAATATTTGTAATTTAAAATAAATGGATTAACTTTGTGGTGCAAATATAAGTTCAAAATATTACTTTGTCAATATTTTTATTCAATTTTTTAATATAGAAAAATTTTATATGGAGACGGTAGGTGAGCGTATAAGACTTATGCGCAAACAGTTAAACATGACACAAGAGCAAATGGCTCAGCGACTTGGCATCGGCAAGGCAGCACTATCGATGATTGAAACAGGCAAGGCTCGCCTCTCTGCGCGCAACAAGAATATTTTGGTTCAAGATTTTAACGTCAACCCCGATTGGATTGATACTGGCGAGGGTAAGATGTTTAACGCCGAGCCCGACCTTACGTCGTACAACCTACGCACCGACCGTGCGCTACCCTTGCAGAGCGTACCCCTCTACTCTATCGAGGGCACTGCGGGACTTATCCCCCTATTCAAACAGCAACAACAGTTTGAGCCTGTCAACTATATCAACATTCCCAACCTACCCAAGTGTGACGGTGCTATATATGTTGTTGGCGACTCTATGTATCCTTTGCTCAAGAGTGGCGACATCATTCTCTACAAGCAACTTAACGACGTACGCGATGTCTTTTGGGGCGATATGTACTTGCTCTCGATAGATATTGATGGTGAGGAGTATATCACAGTTAAGTATGTTCAGAAGTCTGACCATGAGGGCTATATCCGCCTTGTTAGTCAGAATCAACACCACGCCGATAAGGAGGTTGCCATGGACCGCGTGCGAGCTATCGCCCTTATCAAGGCATCGATACGCATGCACACCATTGGCTAAAATTCATCTCGTAAGTTGGCGCGATAGTTGCAGATTTGGTAAATTATACCTACATTTGCAGAAGTATAGCCCCTTTTTATAGGCAAACGACATGAATACTCCAATGACATACCGCTTGTTATCAGCCCCCAATTTCCATAGGGGGGGGGTATTTTACACCTATAAATCAGCAAGTTACAGTTTAAACCATATAAACGAGAATTATCAATTACCCTGCAATAGAGATGTTGCGGGGTAGTTGTGTTTTGTGCGCAGCTAAGTGTCATGAGCATTTGGCTGTTGACATTATACGTGCGCGTGTACGCACGATTTTTTAGACTTTTGAAAATTAAAGCACTTTTAACAATTTATAACCTATTTTACATTATGAAAAGATTTTTTGCTTTAGCGGCACTGTTGCTTGGATTGGCAGCATGCCAGACAGAGCCT
>JAZRAW010000047.1:0-26483 GCA_045634765.1 Alistipes sp. | reverse complement strand
GGCTTTGGCTGGGAACGCTGAGAAGATTCCTTTCATCATCGTCACTGTAACTAACAACACAGCAGGTGGTCAGCCTGTATCAATGAAGAACCTTCGTGACGTTCGTGCTATCGCTGACAAGTATGGCAAGCGCGTTGTATTCGACTCAGCTCGTTTCGTTGAGAACGCTTACTTCATCAAGACTCGTGAGGAGGGCTACGCAGATAAGACTATCAAGGAGATCTGCAAGGAGATGTTCTCTTACGCTGACGGTATGACAATGTCATCAAAGAAGGACGGTCTCGTAAACATGGGTGGTTTCATCGCTACTCGTCACGAGGACTGGTACGAGGGTGCTAAGCGTTTCTGTATCCCCTTCGAGGGCTTCTTGACATACGGTGGTATGAACGGTCGTGATATGGCTGCTTTGGCACTAGGTCTCGACGAGAACACTGAGCTCGAGACTATCGAGACTCGTATCAAGCAGGTTCAGTACCTCGCAGCTAAGCTCGACGAGTACGGCATTCCTTACCAGCGTCCTGTTGGTGGTCACGCTTTGTTCGTAGATGCTGACAAGGTTCTCTCTAACATCCCTAAGGAGGAGTTCCCCGCACAGACTCTTGCTATCGAGCTCTACCTCGAGGCTGGTGTTCGTGGTTGCGAGATCGGTTACATCCTTGCTGACCGTGATCCTATCACTCGTGAGAACCGCTTCGGTGGTCTCGACCTTCTCCGTCTCTGCATCGCACGTCGTTCATACACTAACAACCACATGGACGTTATCGCTGCAGCGCTTAAGAACGTATACGACCGTCGTAACGAGATCACTCGCGGTGTGAAGATCGTATGGGAGACTGAGTTGATGCGTCACTTTACAGTTAAGCTCGAGCGTTTGTAATTTGTTGTGATAAGCCGCAATCTGCGGCACATCACTAAAAGTAAACCAACCAAGGCTGTACGTCAAAGTACTATCCTTGGTTGGTTTCTTTTGTGATGCACCACATCTCACGACTTCTGACAACAAATTGGGTGTACGTTGTAGAAGGCGTTCAGGCTGACATTTGGGGACCGAAGAGACCACAGAGACCACAGAGACCACAGAGACCACAGAGAAGTCACTATCAGCGGTCATTGTCCGCATCCTCGCTTCGGCCTCTTTGGTCTCTTCGGTCCGCAACTATTTGTCCTTTTCGTCGGTTTGTCGTTTGTTAGTTCGTCCTCTTGTCAAAAAGTCCGCAACTTCGCATGGTCCCATGGTCTCTTGGTCCCGAGGTCCTCAAAATAAAAATGCTGCTAACCGTGTGGATAGCAGCATTTTTATCTTTTACACTCGGGACTCTATCGTGCCACGAAGCGTGAGGGGCGTGCTGAAATTGATGCTTTGCGGCTGTCTAACTCGCGCTTGGCGCTCGCCTTAACCATCTCTTCAGCCTTAGCCTTCATCTCTGCGCTAACAAGCTCAGAGTAGATGGCGGGTGTCTTTGCCTCAGTGCCCTGGGGCATCACAACGCTCTCGTTAACAACGATGCTCTTAGGCACTACTGCCGAGCGTGTTGCTGACGACTGCATAGCCTCATACTCCTCGACTGTTGCGCAGCCCTCCTTCGTAAAGCATACAACCTCACGGTAGAGATGGCTGGGGTTCATCATCTCGTCGTAGGCAACAGCAACAACGGTCATAACCTTATCGAAAGGCAAGAAGAAGCTTGCGCTCTCGTAGGGTGCGCCATCCCACAAGTACTCGTAGAAGATCTCATCGGGGTAGTCCTCGCTATCCGAGAGGTCGTTGCCGTAGAAGTCGTAGTAGAACTCAGAGTACTCGCCCTCGATGTTTACCTTAACGGGAATCATGGCGTTGCCTGCGTACATCGCAAAGCCCTCATAGCCCGCAGCTACAAGCTCGTCAACATCGAAGTACTTGTCAATCTCAACGCTTATTGAGATATCGGCATATGTCACAGCATCGGTGTGGAATACCTCGCTGAAGTGTACGTCGCTCAAGAACTCGCACTTGTCGAAGCCCATGATAACCACGCCAAGCTTGTAGTCGGTGTCGGGTGCCAAGTCCCAAACTGTTGTCACCTCGTCACCCTGAGTGAGCTCCCACGATGCGAATACGGCGTAGTCGTTGTCGTAGCCACGCTTGATGATAACGTTCTGGATGTAGTCCTTAGCATCCTCGGCGGTGTAGTTCGCAGGGTATACCATCCAGTGGTATGCGTGGCCCTTATCCGAGGGGACAATCTCAATCCATGCGTTGTCTACGCTGGGTACGATGTTCATTGAGAATGTGCAATCCTGTGGGTCGCCCGATGCGAGGGTGTGGAACTCCTCACGCCAAATCTTCGATGTGGTGAGCGTGCCTGCCTTATAGCCGAATGCGATGATTGTATAGTCACTATCGGGGCGCATGCTGCCGAAGGTATTTGTTGAGTTGCCCTCGTAGGTGTAGCTGCTGATGACGTAGTCATACTCGCTCATAATAAGCTCGAAGAGCTCCTCATCGTCGAGGTTCTTGACAACATCGCTGCGCAAGGGGAGTACGACATATGGGTCATAAGTTGTGGTTGTGGTCTTAACATCTACCGACGACTGCGTAAGGTTCTTGAGCTCGAGCGTAAGGATATTTGCCGAGGGCTCGAGGTGTGCCGATGTATGCTCATAGTAGCCTACCTCGCCGATGATGTCGCAGTTGTTATTCCACTTTGCCGCCATGATGTAGTACTTCGTGTCGGCCTTACACTCAAACCATCCATCCTCGAGGATGTCCGAGAGGTTGTAGATAGAGAAGAACTCCGTGCGGTCGGTGATGTATCCCCACTGCTGGAGAAGAGAGATTGTAGAGTCGATGCTTCCCTCCTGGAGTATTGTCTTGAGGTTATCGGTGTTGAGTGTCTCCTTCCAGTAGTTAAGCTCCTCCTCCGACATGATGCCGCAGTAGTAATCTACACCCGTATGTGAGGGGGTAATGGTGTACTCAAGGATGAAGTCCTCCTCCTTGACGCTGAATTCGAAGGTTATGTCGCCCTCGTGTGGAGGCTCGGTCTTGACGGTTGTTGCGATGATGTCTGTTGTGCGCTCGCCCTCAAGGCTGATACCATATACATATACTACATACTCCGTATCGGGAGTGAGTTGCGCGATGCGTATAGACTCCTCAGAGCCTGTGCCCACGATGCCAGAGAGGAAATCGGCGAGCGAGAGGTCGTTAATCTCGGCAAGATACTGGAAGTACTCGAGGTCGGCCTGGAAGATGTCGTTCTCGTTGCCCTTATAGTAGTCCCACGACTCCTTGTATGTAACCATAGGCACCCATGTTGTTGCGGGGTCTGCCGTAAGCACCGAGATTGTGATTGTCGTAGCATCGTAGCCCACGAGCTCCACCTCCAAGGGGTTCTCCGCGGTGATGCGACCCTGTGAGAGTGTGAGGGTTACATCTGCTGCGCTCTTGTAGCTGAGTGTCACCTCCGCTGTGCGCGCTGCATCGTCGTAGTTGCCACTTGCGGTGATAGAGAGTTTATCTGCCTCCACGGCGATAGTCACCCATTCGGCCTCGGTTGTTGCGGTGAGCACCTCGCCCTTTATGGCGTTCTTGATGGTGTAGCCGAGGCTCTTTGTCTCGCCACGGTCATCGAAGGTTAGCTCGGTAGTCTCCACCTCGATGGCTGCTGGGGCTACGGCGTTTGGCTCGTTTTGGCACGCTGCGAGTGCAACGAATGCCACGAGCACAGAGAATAGTTTAATAATGTGTCTCATAGTTTTTTGGTTAATGTGTCATGCAAATATATGAAAATATATTCAAATCAAGCAATAGCGCCTAAATATTTATAGAAGATATATACTATTAGGTATTACGTCATTGCGAGGAGGGCGAAGCCCGACGTGGCAATCTTATATCGTTATCTACGAAGAGATTCCCACGGTCGCTTTGCTCCCTCGGAATGACGTAACCAGTTCAAGCAAAAAAAAGGCTGCCACTCTTGACAGCCTTTAGTGTATGTATGTCTCGAAGGATTACTTCGTAGCGCTCTCCAAACGCTTCATCATGACGAACATGAAGAGTGCAGAGATCAAGCAGAGTGCGACGAACACAGCCCATACTGACCACAATGGGAGACCTGCCCAGAGGTAACCGCCAACCATAACCAAGAGGTTACCGATAGCAGTAGCCACGAACCAACCACCCATCATCAAACCCTTGAGCTTTGGAGGAGCAACCTTTGATACGAATGAGATACCCATAGGTGAAAGGAGCAACTCAGCAAATGTCAATACGAGGTAAGTGAGGATCAACCAGTAGGGTGAAGTACGGGTCTCCTCCTTCTGGTCTGCGTAGCCAGCCAAGATTTGCTCAGCCTTATCTACAGTCATTGTAGGCTCAGCAGTAGTCTTAGCTTCCTCAGTTATGTTGTTTTCAATCTTCGCCTCGTTTGTCTGCTCTGCATCTGTAATAGTAGCGTCATCATTTGCAGTAGCCTCTGCGAGCTCATTAGCCTCCTCAGTCTTATCTGTAGCTGTGACCTCCTCGGACTCAACTACATCAATTACCTCAGGTGCGTCAACTGCGTTGTATGCAGTGTAGAATACTGAAGCAAGGTTGAGGTTCTTCTTTGTATCCTTATCCTCGTAAGTGTACTGAGCAAGGTAGTTCATAGCCTCCTCAGTCTTTGCAGCAACTGTCTCGTCTGCTGACTTGAGAGACTCAAGAGTAACCTCCTCATAAGTGATGACTGTCTTCTCATCAACCTTCTCCTCAGTCATAACTGCTAGAACGTATGTGTACTTGCCGTCAACCTTTGTAAAGTTGTTATCAATCTCGTCAACAGTGCCTACAATTGCGAACTCACCATCCTTAACCTCGTACTTAACAGCTACTGAGTTAGCAACTGTGTAGCACTCGTTAGCGAATGTTGTAGCATTTGCTGCAACATCAGCAGCGATAACGCTCTGTGCGTTGTAAACCTCATAGAAAACAGGACCAGTCTTATCGTTGAGCTTACCAATGAAGTCACGAGTAGCCTTAATCTTGTCGCCCTCTGCCTTCACAGCTTTATCCTTTGACTGAGTCATCTTCAAAACTCGCTGGTCGGTATACTCCTCGCCATTCTCGTCTACAAGGATATATGATATCTTACCATCCTTCTTTTTCTGCTCAACAGATGGTGCGATGTCGTAGCACTGAGCCGCATGAGCCTCACCCTTGTTGATGGCGATAGCGCGTTGCTGATCGTTAGGGGTATTCAAACCCTGTGAACCAAATGCCATGATTGCGAAGCCGATAGCTGCAACCAACATACCCAAAGCAATCTTGCGAGGTGCAGAAGGCTCCTTACCATTGCGTGCCAATGCGCCGAAGATAGCCATTGAAACGGGAGTCAATGCTACAACATAGAATGGGTTAAACTGCTGGAAGATAGGTGCAGCAACAGAATCGTGAGCGTCGAAATCGATGCCCATAGCGCGGTAAACGAGGAATGCTAAAACGCCTGAAGCCAAAACACCTGAAAGAATCTTACCCTTAGCACCATTGCTCTGGAAGATAGAGAATGTAGCATAAACAGCAACGATGATAAGTGCAAGGTTCCATACGTCGAACAACATAGTGTCGAAACCGAATGCGTTAGTTGCAGTGAACTCATCAGCGAAGTATGTGAGTGTCAAACCATTCTGGTGGAATGCCATCCAGAAGAAGATAACAACCGCAAATACGAGGCAAAGAGCCACGATGCGCTGCTTAGTCTCTGCGGGAGTGAGGTTGTCAACAACCTGTGCTGCCTCGCCCTTCTTCTTACCACCCTCAACGTGACGGAATGTAGGACGGAATACGAAGTAGATAAGGATTGAGAGTATCAACGCTGCGCAAGCCACCATAAATGAGAAGTGGTAAGCATCGTTAGAGCTGTAGCCGAGGCTCTGCTCTGCCCACGCCTTGATACCAACAGCTGTTGTAGGTGCGAACAATGAACCTACGTTGATAGCCATGTAGAAGAGTGAGAAACCAGAGTCACGCTTGTCAGCATACTTGGGATCGTCGTAGAGGTTACCAACCATAACCTGCAAGTTACCCTTGAACAAACCAGTACCAACGCTGATAAGTACAAGAGCTGCCATCATGGCAATCATAGCGACTGTCTCGCCACCAAGGGGTGCAGAGAGCAACAAGTAACCACCGAACATAACCATGATACCGGTAGTTACCATGCGGCCGAAACCGAACTTATCGGCCATCATACCACCAATCAAAGGCATGAAGTAAACCAAGCCGAGGAATGTTGAGTAGATAGCACCTGCGGTACCGCTGTCGAGGCCAAAGTTCTCGCGAAGGAAGAGTGCGAAAACTGCCAACATCGTGTAGTAACCAAAGCGCTCACCTGTGTTTGCAAGGGCTAAGGCGTAAAGACCTTTAGGATGTCCTTTGAACATAGAAAAAAGTTTTTAGTTAATAAATATAATTTGTTGTTTGTTATTCAAATAACACATAATATTGGGCAAAGATACGAAGATTTTTTATATCTTTGCTAAAAATAACCTCAAAAAGTATGAAAAATCAGAATTCTATGCTCCCAATAGTTGCGGCAGATGAGTGGTTATTGCCCGTTGAAGGCGAGATTCAGCGCCGTTATGATATGTATATCAATCGCTTAGAGGATATCGAAAAGTCAGCTGGTACGATTGTCGACTATGCTAACGGTCATCGCTATTTTGGATGGCAGCACGACGATGCTATGCAGGGTTGGTGGTTTAGAGAGTGGTTGCCCGAGGCTAAGGATGTCTACATCTTTGGCGACTTCAACAACTGGCAGCGCACAGAGCTACGCTTGCAGCGCAATCGCGAGGGTGTGTGGAGCATCTTCCTACCCGATGCTATGTATGGCGCGCGCCTTGTGGATGGCTCACTATATAAATTGCATATTCACGGCAACAACGGCTGGCGCGACCGCATCCCCGCATACGCAAAGCGTGTAGTGCAGGATGAGACTACGAAGAACTATACCGCGCAGTTTGTCATAGAGAAACCCTACGACTGGAAGCATGACGACTTCCGCGCTCCGAAGGTGGGTGAATTGCTTATATATGAGGCTCATGTCGGCATGGCGACAGAGAAGGAGGGCGTTGGTACATACGCTGAGTTCCGCGATGACATTCTCCCACGTATTAAGGAGGCGGGATATAACGCCGTGCAGCTTATGGCCATCGCCGAGCACCCATACTACGGCTCGTTTGGCTACCATGTCTCGAGCTTCTTCGCACCATCATCGCGCTTCGGCACGCCCGATGAGCTACGCTCGTTGGTAGACCGTGCGCATGAGTTGGGCATCGCCGTAATCATGGACTTGGTACACGCACACTATGTCAAAAACTTCGATGAGGGCATCAACGAGCTCGATGGCTCGAAGCACCACTACTCAAAGGAGGGCGATGCGGGCTATCAGCAGTATTGGGACTCTATGATTTTTGACTACGGCAAGCGCGAGGTGGAGCACTTCCTCCTCTCTAACGTAAAATACTGGATTGAGGACTTTCACTTTGATGGCTACCGCTTTGATGGTGTAACATCTATGCTTTATCACCACCACGGATATGTGGAGTTCGACTGCCGCGAGCGCTTCTTCGATGAGGGCGTAAACCGCGATGCTATAGTCTACCTTACCCTTGCAAACAAACTTATCCACGACATGCGCCCCGATGCTATCACCATTGCGGAGGATGTGAGTGGTATGCCAGGCTCGTGCGTTAAGCCTGAGGATGGAGGCATGGGCTTCGACTACCGACTCGGCATGGCACTGCCCGACTACTGGATTAAGATACTCAAGGAGCAGAGCGACGACGACTGGAACATCTGGCAGATGTGGTCGGAGATGACAAACCGCCTGCCCTCGGTGCGCACCGTGGCATATGCCGAGTCGCACGATCAGGCGTTGGTGGGTGATAAGACCCTCGCTTTCCGCCTGGTGGACAAGGAGATGTACTACTCTATGGACCGCGCGTCGGAGAACCTCATCATCGACCGAGGCATGGCACTACATAAGCTCATCCGCCTCTTTACAATCACTACGGGCGGTGAGGCCTACCTCAACTTTATGGGTAACGAGTTTGGTCACCCCGAGTGGATTGACTTCCCACGCGAGGGTAACGGCTGGTCGTATAAGCACGCACGCCGTCAGTGGTCGCTGGCAGAAAATGGCTTCTTGCGCTACTCATACCTTGCCGATTTCGACAAGGCGATGATTGATGTAGTTAAGAAGTATGGAGTGCTTGGCGATGGCTACCCATACAACCACCAGATGGATGAGCAGAACAAGACCATGGTCTACTCGCATAAGGGCCTACTCTTTGTACTCAACTGGCACCCAACAGCCTCTATTCCTGACTATACGCTCAATGTTCCATGGCCTGGTAAGTACACTATAATCTTCTCTTCAGACGAGAAGCGTTTTGGTGGTCACGACCGCACCGATGTCACAAGCGAGCACTTCACAACGACGCACGAGGCGGAGGATGGCACGGTCTACCACACCATTAATATATATAATACATCGCGCACTGGTGTAGTGCTTAAGTGGGAGGAGTAGGGTAATGTAAACCTTTACTGAATATGAAGAAGCAGAGAGAGATAAGTAATAAGAAGGGTAATGCTATGGCGATACTCCTCGCTGCAACACTCACAGCAGCGGGAGGTGTTATAGGCATCGGCATATCCATGTTTAATAGTGAGAGTGAGCCTATCAAGCGAGAGGTTGTCGAGATAGATGAGGAGGAGTATGTGGAGGTTGAGCCACGCTTCGATTATGGTCCATGGACAGACCTAAACGACTATTTCGACTACAATAATGTAGGAATGTTGGCGCGCGATCGTTTTACGTTCCGCACCAGCGAGTTGTGTGTAAATGTGCATAACTGGAAGAGCCCGTTGTTGGCAAGTGGCGAGAGTGAGGCGTATGTCTTTGCAACGCCAGAATTGGTAATACGCTCGGAGCACCCAGACAATAAGAAGAGTCTAATAATTAATGGTTTATGCTATGGCGTTAAGGTGCGCGTATTGGAGGAGTGCGCCGATAATATAGTCAAGGTAGAGTATATCGAGGGTGAAACAAAGCACCCTGTAGATGGCCCATTAGTAGGCTATGTGAGTAGGGAGTATCTCACGTCGAAGCGCGTCTTCGATATTATGAATCGCTATGTATTGCCCAGTGAGGCCGCCGAGGCACGCTTTAGGGTGAGCAAGTGGCGTCTCTCTGCTGCCGATATAATCTATGCGGTAGGTGCTACGCCTGATGGTCCAAATATCACCATCGATGTTGAAAAGGTCGTCGTGGTAGAGAAGGATAAGGAGAGTGTGGTGGTATTCGGTATTGAGCGCGAAGATAGCGATATCAAGCTCTTGGCTGTTGTAGAGTTTTTTGCCGCTGACAACGAGTATCGCATTCTGGGTATTGTCCCTGGCGAGAGTGTCGAGGATGTGCGCTTCTATAGCTCTGGTGACTATGTCGTAAGATATAGCACAGCAAAGAGTGACGACAGAAAGTAATACTCTTGTATCCAAGGTTTGCGTGTAACTACTTCGGTAGATAGTTTATGCGCTATGGAGCGCCCCATATGTGTATATGATAGTTGTGGCTTTGCTGAGAAAATTTTTATGCTTTGCGCCATGAAATAGGGTTAATTGCCTCATATGTACATAAAATTATACCAAAGGTATAGTTGTTGAAAAGAAAACTTGAAAACTTTTTTTGTTTTTTGAGTTTTCTTTTTTATATTTGCGCCGTGAAAAAGTGTTTTTAGAATAGACTTATAACAATGACTCAAAGAGAAAATATTATTCACCACGCATCGAAGATGTTCGTTGAGCAGGGCATAAAGGCTGTGCGCATGGATGATATTGCCCAGGAGTTGAGTGTCTCTAAGCGCACTCTGTATGAGCTTTTCCACGATAAGGAGGAACTTATATATCAGAGTTTATGCCACTACTTTCAGACTGAGCGCGCGCGTCGCATGCAGCAGATTGTCGAGATTGATAACACCTTGGAGGTGATGGTGGTAAACTTGCGCGATATGATTGATACTGCACCAGTGTCGGGTCGTATACGCCGAAATATCATGCGCTTCTATCCATCGGTTTACAAGCGCCTTACGGAGGATGTGCAGTCTGAGTCGTTAGACGACCTCAATCGCTGGGTTACGGGTTGTATCGAGTGTGGCTACTTTGAGCGCAATGTGAAGGTAAAGTATGCGGTAGATGTGCTACACCACTCCGTGCACGGCATGTTGGTAAATACGCTTAACGAGGAGCGCCCCTCAAGCGAGTTGGTGTCGATGATGTCCTACTCGTTGTTGGTATTCATCCGCGGATTGTGTACGGTGGAGGGTCAGCGCATTATTGATAAATGTACATCGAAGTATTTCAATAACATCTAAGATAAAATAAACAAATAAATCATATCAAGATGAAAAAGTTTTTAATGACAATCTGTTTGTGTTTGGGCCTCTCGGCTGTGGCCTCGGCACAGCAAAAGCTGGAGCTTACCCTCGATGAGGCGATTAACATAGCTCTCAGTGACAACCCCACCATTCAGGTGGCTAATTTGGAGATTGAGCGATACGACTATGTTCGTAAGCAGGCCCTTTCGTCGCTCTATCCTCAGGTGGATGCCTCTGCTCAGTATGCATTGGCATTGCGCCGTCAGGAGATGGCCGAGGGTCTCTCATTTGGTGGTAAGAACACATTTAATGTGGCTGGTACAGTATCGTTGCCTCTCTTTGTGCCCTCAGTGTATCGTCAGCTCAAGATGACACGCACACAGATGGAGATGGCTGTTGAGAGCGCTCGTGCAAGTCGCATCGATATGGTTGCTGCTGTTCGTGCTTCGTACTACAGCATCTTGCTCGCAGAGCAGTCACTCGCAGTGCTCGAGGAGGCTGCTATGACCACTGACCGCGTAGTTGAGAACACAGAGAACCTATATAAGAATGGTCTTGCTGCAGAGTATGATTATCTCACAGCCAAGGTGCAGCGTTCAAATCTCGATCCTCAGATCTTGCAGCTTAAGAATGGCGTGGAGATGGCAAAGTTGCAGTTGAAGATGTATCTATCGCTTCCTGAGGATGTTGAGATTGAGATTGTTGGCACGCTCGATGACTTCAGAGATATGGCACTCTTGGGTGAGGACTACGAGGTAGATATCCAGAACAACACTACAATCAAGACTTTGGACCTTCAGCTTGAGTTGTTGGATCACCAGGAGAAACTCATCCAGACAACACGCATGCCAACCGTTGCGGCATTCGCCCAGATATCATATATCGGTCAGGAGCGTTCCGACCTTGGTGGCCTTCTTGGTGGTATGACAGGTGGTGGTGCACCCGCTGTGCAGCAGTCTAAGTTTTGGTGGCAGTACCCAATCTCTATTGGTGCTCAGATTAATATCCCCATCTTTGCAGGTTTCAAAAAGACAAATCAGCTTCGTGAGGTGCGCAATCAGCGCGAGCAGCTTCTCATGCAGCGCGAGTATGCTGAGGAGGGTATCCGTCTTCAGGTTCAGCAGTCGGTAAACACACTGCTCACTGCGCGTTCGATGATGCTTGCAAACCAGGAGACTGTTTTACAGGCGGAGAAGGCATATGAGATTGCCTACACTCGTTACAATGCTGGCGCGGGTACTATCCTTGAGCTAAACAGCGCACAGCTTGCTGTTACACAGGCTCAGTTGAGCTATTCACAGTCAATCTATGACTACCTCGCAGCATACGCAGAGTATGAGAGAGTTTTGGGCATGGAGTTCATCGAATAATCACTAATCACCTTTAAGGAATAACAATATAAAAGATAAAAGAGATATGAAGAAGAGTTTATTGTTTATGTTTATGGCGGCATCGCTTGTAGCTTGCAACTCGAAGGATAAGGCTACATCTGAGAAGCAGGAGAGTGCTGTTGCCGTTAAAACCGCTGTTGCAGAGGTTCACACCATCGACCTTGTTGAGACCTACACATCTGAGATTATGGCCTATAAGGAGAATGACATCACTCCTGCAGCACAGGGCTTGCACATCGACCGCATTCTTGTAGATGTTGGTGATAATGTTGTTGCTGGTCAGACACTCGTAATCCTTGATCAGACAACACTTAAGCAGCAGGAACTCAACCTCGCTACAGCGCAGGATAACTACGATCGTATGATTCCCGTATATGAGGCTGGTGGCATCTCTGAGCAGCAGATTATCCAGATGAAGAATAATCTTGACATGCTAAAGGAGGTTGTTGATAACTTGCGCAAGAACTCAACTATTAAGTCTCCAATCTCGGGTGTTGTTACAGCACGTAACTTCGAGAATGGCGACCTCTTTGCCTCAATGCCTATCTTGCACATCATGCAGATTGACAAACTTAAGGTTATGGCAAATGTCTCAGAGCAGTATTTCACAAGCGTTCATGTGGGCGATAAGGTTAATATTGAGGTAGACATCTATCCTGGTCGTCAGTTTGAGGGTGTTGTTTCACGCATCAACCCTGCACTCGATGCTCGCACTCGTACATTTGGCGTAGAGATTACCATCAACAACACCTCTGAGCGTGAGCTTCGTCCTGGTATGTATGCTCGTGCTATCTTTACTATGGGTCAGCGTGAGTGTGTTATGATTCCCGATCAGGCACTTCAGAAGCAGATTGGTTCATCGGAGCGCTTCGTATACGTTATTAAGGATGGTGTTGCTGACTACCGTTTCGTTACTGATGGTCGTCGTGTAGGCAATATGATCGAGATTATGGAGGGCCTTGAGCCTGGTGATGAGGTTGCTACAACATCGTTTACACGTCTTATTGATGGTGCAAGTGTTGTGGTTGACGAGCCTGAGGTTGCCCAGGGCACTTCACAGGAGTAGTTGCATAGACCTATATATACTTAAAAACTCTATATAGATGAAAATATATGAATCGGCGGTAAGAAAACCGATATCTACCGCGCTAATATTTATAGGAATCATCGTCTTCGGCTTGTTCTCGGTGAGCAAGTTGGGCGTTGACCAGTTCCCCGACATCGAGGTTCCATACATTAGTGTTATCACAATGTATCCAGGAGGTAATGCCGAGGATATCGAGACCAACATCACCCGAGTTTTGGAGGATCAGCTCAACTCGGTTGATAACCTTGACAAGATTACGTCAAAATCATCGGATAACGTCTCTATTGTAACCCTTGAATTTGAGTATGGTTGTGACCTTACGGAGGCGGCAAACGACGTGCGTGATGTCGTAAGCCGCACACAGTCACTTCTTCCTGAGGATGTAGAGTATCCTACAGTTATGAAGTTCTCATCTTCGATGATGCCAATCATGATGCTCTCTGTTACAGCAGACGAGAGCTACAACGCGCTCTACAAGATTCTTGATGAGAAGATGGTTAACGAGCTTAACCGTATCAACGGTATCGGTTCTGTTGCCGTTATTGGTGCTCGTGAGCGTGAGGTGCAGATTAATGTAGACCCCAAGAAGCTCGAGGCTTATGGCCTCACTGTAGAGTCATTGGGTCAGATTATCGCATCAGAGAATATCAATATTCCTGCTGGTAAGCTCGATATCGGTACACAGACATTCAACATCAAGACAGACCTTGAGTTTGATGATAGCCGTGAGCTCTACGATATTGTTATCTCGAACCAGGGTGGTCGCACAGTGATGCTCTCGGATGTCGCAGAGATTAGCGATACCCTCGAGGAGCTAACGATGGATGAGCGTATCAATGGTCGTCATGGTGTGCGTATCCTTGTGCAGAAGCAGACAGGTGCTAACTCAGTGCAGATTATCGAGGATGTTCAGGCAAAGCTCGAGGAGATTATCCCCACATTGCCACCCGACTGTAAGGTTGAGACTATCTACGAGTCATCGGAGTATATTAACTCTGCAATCAACTCTCTTGCCGAGACCATCATGTTTGCCTTTATCTTCGTGATCTTGGTGGTGATGTTCTTCTTGGGTCGTTGGCGTGCAACGTTTATCATCTGCTTGACCATCCCTATCTCTCTTATCTGTGCATTTATCTACCTCTATGCGGTAGGTTCTACACTCAACATCATCTCGCTCTCTGCGCTCTCTATCGCTATCGGTATGGTTGTGGATGATGCCATTGTGGTGTTGGAGAATATTAGTACGCATATCGAGCGTGGTTCGAAACCAAAGGAGGCGGCTATCTATGCAACAAACGAGGTGTGGCTCTCGGTTATTGCCACAACATTGGTTGTCGTAGCCGTATTTATGCCTTTGACAATGATTCCTGGTATGGCAGGTATCCTTTTCAAGGAGCTCGGTTGGATTGTGACTATCGTGGTATGTGTCTCTACAGCTGCGGCAATCACCCTTACCCCTATGCTCTCGGCATATATGCTTAAACTAGATGGTGGTGCACACACATATAAGGGTATCGGTATTATCTACAAGCCTATCGATTTGTTCCTTATCTGGCTCGATAACGTCTATGAGAAGATGCTCCGCTTTGTTGTTAAGTGGCGTAAGACAGCAACGTTGTTGCTCATGCTTGTCTTCGGTCTCTCGTTGATGTTGATTAGTCAGGTTCCTACGGAGTTCTTCCCACCCTCAGACAACTCGCGTATCTCGATGTCTGTAAAGCTTGCGCAGAATACACATGTCGATGAGACATCTCGTGTAGCTCGCCAGGTGGACTCTATCCTTGCTGAGAAGTACCCATATATTCACATGGTTAGTGCCTCTGCGGGTGAGAACTCATCAAGCAATGCTTTTGCTGCAATGCAGACATCAGGTTCACACCTTATCAACTACGCCCTCCGTATGCCAAGTCTCACGGATATTGCGCGCCCCACAATCTTCGAGATTTCGGATGGTTTGCGTAAGGATCTTGCTTCAATTCCAGAGATTGAGGAGTTCCAGGTAATCCCTGGTGGTCAGCAGGGTGGTATGGGTGGCGCAAGTAACGTGAGCATCAAGGTGTTCGGTTACGACATGGAGACAGCCATGGCTACAGCTAAGGACCTTCAGGACCGTATGTCTAAGCTCGGTACATTGCGTGATGTTAAGCTTTCGCGTGAGGACTTGGTTCCCGAGTTCAATGTGCGCTTTGACCGCGAGAAGCTCGCATACTATGGTATCAACTCTGCCACCGCTGCGCAGTTCATCCGTAACCGCATCTATGGTTATGAGTGTACCAAGTATCGTGAGGATGGTGACGAGTATAACATCGTAGTGCGTTATGCTGAGGAGTTCCGTTCAAGCATCGAGGATGTTGAGAATATCGTACTCTATACAGCTACAGGTCAGCCCATCAAGCTTAAGGAGGTTGCTACCATTACTGAGGAGTTCTCATCTCCTGAGATTGAGCGTGAGAATCGTCAGCGTGTTGTCTCTGTTGAGGGCTCTGTAGGTGCTGGTGTCGCTCTTGGTGATGCAGTAGCCGAGGTTGAGGCTATGCTTGCAGACTATGAGGTGCCTGCAGGTATGTCACTCGAGTTGGGTGGCTCGGTAGAGGATCAGGGTGAGGCATTCTCTGATATCGCCCTCTTGCTTGTCCTTATCGTTGTATTGGTATACATTGTGATGGCTACACAGTTTGAGTCTTTGCTCTACCCATTCATTATCATGTTTACCATCCCCTTCGCTATGTCGGGTGTCTTTATCGCGTTGTGGCTCACAGCAACACCACTTTCGCTTATCGCGCTTATCGGTGCTATCATGCTTGTTGGTATCGTAACAAAGAACGGTATTGTGATGGTGGACTATATGAACTTGCTTGTTGAGCGAGGCTCTTCTATCTCTGATGCTGTCATTGTTGGTGGTAAGAGCCGTCTCCGCCCCGTATTGATGACATCACTCACCACAGTGCTTGGTATGTTGCCTATGGCATTTGGTCTTGGTGAGGGCTCTGAGACATGGCAGCCTATGGGTATTGCCGTTGTGGGTGGTCTTCTTATGTCTACCCTTATCACACTCTTCATCGTACCTTCGCTCTACGCTATGCTTGAGGGTGGTATCGAGCGTCGTGCTCGTCGTAAGGCTGCTAAAGACTTGAAGGATGAGACATTCATCCGTGAGCAGATGGCTAAGAAGGCGGCTAATAAGTAGTATATAAAGTGTGTTGGCGAGGTTTTTCGCCTCGCCAACATATATTAACAACCATTTTATAGAACATCCTTTCATATGAAAGCATTCTTTTTGTCATACAACCAGGCGCTAACCGATCGAATTAACAAGATGCTCGATGATCACGGTGTGCGTGGTTTTACTCGTTGGGCTCTTACAGAGGGTCGTGGTTCATACGATGGTGAGCCTCACTATGGTACACATGCTTGGCCCTCAATGAATACCTCAATCCTTGCTATTGTTGAGGATGAGAAGGTTGAGCCATTGTTGGCTGCGGTGCGTGAGATTGACTACACAACACAGCAGCAGGGTTCGAGAGCCTTTGTCTGGGATATTACCCAATGCATGTAAATTTATTGTGATAAGGGGTCGATTGCGGCCCCTAACAAAAAATGCCACCAATGGGATGTACGCTTAAGTACTACCCATCGGTGGCATTTTTGCCGAGTGTTGCACTCGGCACCCTTCTGACAATAAATTTGGTGTGGCGCTAATGTGATATTATCTGTTTCTACAACCAGACATGCTCCACAACGATTTTGATGCCGATGGCAATCAAAATCAAACCACCAATAATGCCAGCTTTGGAGCCGAGCTTTGAGCCAAATGCCGAGCCAAGATAGACGCCCGCAGCTGAGATAACAAGCGTCACAAGGCAGATAACTGCGGCAGAGATCCAAATGTTTACATCGAGGAATGCCATGGATATGCCAACGGCTAAGGCGTCAATGCTCGTAGCAATGGCCATGAGTAGCATCGTGCGGATGCCAAAGCTACCATCTACCTTCTCCTCATCGCCCCACACCGTCTCACGAATCATGTTAAGACCTATAAGTGTCAGTAGGCCAAAGGCTATCCAGTGGTCGATGCTCACAACATATTCCGCGAAGCTCTTGCCAACAAAGTAACCAATAAGGGGCATTAGACCTTGGAACACTCCAAACCACACTCCTGCAGTGAGCGCATGGCGTGGGTGCACACTCTTAAGTGTCATGCCCTTGCCGACCGAAACAGCAAAGGCATCCATGGCTAATCCCACTGAGATTAGCAGTAGTTCAATAACTCCCATCTATATCCTATCTATTATAGTTGTCAAGTGCAGGTGTTGCTGCACCATGTTCATCAAAGAGCTTGCCCCACTGTGGCGATGTAGCCTCCCAGATGAATGTGCCACGACCCAAACCGTTTGGCAAGGCGCGTACAATACGCTCAATATCGAGGTAGTGGTCGCGGTACTCCACAACGATAAGTGGCTTATTATACTTGAGCACGAGGGCGGTGGTATTTGCCTCTAACTCCTCCAATGTGCCATGCCACTCGGGATAGTATGACTGACCTATGATGTCGTACTCTACGCCATATCGCTCCATTGCGTCGAAGAAGCGCTCCGACTCCTCTGCCTGGCCGCCAAGTGCGACGTGAATCATAATCTCAGCATCGGGGGCGTATTCGCGAACGGCACGAACACCCTCCTTAAGAAGACCGCACAGACCCTCAAACGAGTGGCGTACTGAGCCATAGGGCCACAACATGCCGTTGCTTACTTCGTTGCCCACCTGTACCATGTCGGGCATTGTGCCTTGTGCTTCAAGGGCGAGGAGTACCTCCTTAGTGTGGTTGTACATAGCATCGCACACCTCGTCATATGAGAATGTCTGCCATGCTTGTGGCATAATCTGCTTAGCGGGGTCTGCCCAGTTGTCCGAATAGTGGAAGTCGAGCAGGAAATACATGCCTGCATCCTTGATGCGCTTTGCCATGGCGAGGGTATGCTCCAAATCGCAGTAGCCGTCACGCTGTGAGTAGCCGAGTTCCGACTTGGGATTTACAAAGATGCGTAGGCGTATATAGTTAAATCCGTTGTCGCGCAAGATGTCGAGAGCATCGCCCTCAACACCGCCATCACTAAATCTAATACCGCTATCCTCCTGTGATTGGAGCCACGATATATCGGCACCTACGGCGTAGGGCTTCTCAATTGCAATCTGTGCTTGTGCTACGTTGAGCGCTACAAGCGCAACGATAAGGCATAATACTCTCTTCATATAGTTAAGGTTTATTGGTTAGCAAACTCCTTTAGTTTAGCAATCTCCTCTGCCCAGCGAGCCTCGTCGGGAGTCTCAAGGATAAGGGGTATGTTGTCGAAGCGTGGGTCCTGGGCAATATAGCGGAAACACTCCCAACCAATCTCGCCATCGCCAAGTGGAGAGTGGCGGTCGATGCGGCTACCCAACGGACGCATGGCATCATTAAGGTGCATGCCTCGCAGATATTTAAAGCCTACCACGCGGTCGAACTCCGCAAATGTGGCGTCACACGCCTCGCGGGTACGGAGGTCGTAGCCCGCAGCAAAGGTGTGGCAAGTGTCAAGGCATACGCCTACGCGACTCTTATCCTCTACACGCTCAATGATATAAGCGAGGTGTTCGAACTTAAAGCCGAGGTTTGAACCCTGACCCGCTGTGTTCTCCAACACTGCCGTTACACCCTTGGTGCGTGCCAATGCCATGTTGATGGACTCAGCAATGCGATTCAACGACTCCTCCTCGCTGATGCGCTTAAGATGGCTGCCAGGGTGGAAGTTGAGGCGGTCGAGGCCGAGGCGCTCACAGCGTGACATCTCCTCAAAAAATGACTCGCGTGACTTCTCCAAACCATCCTCATCTGGATGACCGAGGTTAATGAGATAGCTGTCGTGGGGAAGAATCTGTGCCGCGCTATATCCAGCCTTTGCCGCAGCATCTTTGAATGTGGCTATCTGACTATCGGTCAATGCTGGGGCTATCCATTGACGTTGGTTCTTTGTGAAAAGTGCGAAGGCTGTAGCCCCTATATCTTGTGCATTTTTAACGGCGTTCTCAACTCCGCCTGATGCGCTAACGTGTGCTCCGAAATATTTCATAGTATAAATCTTTTTCTAAGTACTGTAATTTAATCTTAGGCAAAGATATAAAAAATTGAGAAAAGATTAGTATATTTGCGATTGTAATTACAAATCACTATATAAGAATAACCTATAATACGAGATAATATCATGAAGAAATTCTATCTTACATTGTTTTGTGCCTTTCTGGCTCTCTCTGGGGCTATGGCTCAGGTATCTATCGATGATGTTTCGACCAGCGCAGAGAAACCAAAATTTGAGAATGATGTGAAGGCGCAGCAGCTCGATGGTAGTCATGTTGCTGAGGCAAAGATGCGTGCAGACCGCATTGCGCAGCGAAGAGAGCACAATACAGTCGATTTTACGGCAAACCTTCACGGTTCGCTTACAGCATACAGCAAGTCATGGCAGGCGGCAGGTGATAACACCGTAACAATCTTGGCAAATGTAAACTTCTTGCACACATACAAAAAGGGTCGTTTTACGCTTACAAATAGCGCATCGGCAAAGTTGGGTTACAACAACATGAAGACTCAGTTGGAGAATGGTGATAATCGTGGTGTGTGGTTCAAGAATGTTGATGAGATTGCTATTTCGACAGCTCCACAGTGGGATATGGTGAAGAACTGGACATATGGTGCTAATGTTAAGTTCCGTACTCAATTTGCTCCAGGCTACGCTACAAGAGGTGACAAGCAGAATGGTGTTAGCCGTGTGTCGAGCTTCATGACCCCAGGTTATTTGGATGCATCGCTCGGTTTTACTTATGTCTTGCCCTCAGAGAAATTCCCTCTCAAGATTAACCTTTCACCCGCAGCGATGAGTGCGACATATCGTCTCGATCAGTACACATCGAAGGATTATGGCGTGCCTATGGGATATACCTCGAAGTATGAGGGTGGTCTCTCTGTTCAGCTCGACTTTGACCGCACATGGGGTAAGGATGGTTGGTTGCGTTACCGCACTACGGCATACTCATTCTATGGTTGGATTACCGATATTTCATCTATGAAGAAGTTTGTGCCTACCGAGGAGCAGCCTAAATATGAGCATGTTGTGCCAACAATCCGCTGGGAAAATACCATCGATATCAAGGCTACAAAGCATATCTCAACACAGATTTATTTCCAGCTATACTACAATAAGGCTGAGTGGCACCAGTTGCAGGTATCTTCAATGTTATCTGTCGGTCTTACATACACATTTAAGAACAAGTAGAGGCGTTTGGTAGGGCCTTTGTATAGAGAGATATTATGTCCGAGATAAGAGAAAAGCGTGTAGTATGGCTGCTTACATCTGCGATGATGGTTGTCGTTATCGCATGTGCAGTGTGGTTGGGTGTGATGATGGGTCGCAGTAGCGAGAGGATGCGTGTCAAAGAACTTCTTGCGCTACAGTCGCAGAATGATGGTACGACAAACATCGACATGAAAGAGTATGCGCAAGAGATGGCAGCTATGGAGCAGTATATGGCGGGTAACGATAAGCTACTGCAGACCATAGCACTTGTGCGCAACTACTATGTTGACCCCATTATGCTCGACACGTTGTATGAGAAGGCTATACCTGCTCTACTCTCGGAACTTGACCCCCACTCGGAGTATATACCAGCAAAGATGTTTTCGTCGATGAATGAGTCGTTGGAGGGCGAATTTGATGGTATAGGCATCGTATTTAATGCCTCGACAGATACCATTACAGTTTTGAGCGTTATACCACAGGGTCCCTCGGCAAAGGCGGGTGTGCGTCCTGGTGACCGCATCGTTAAGATTGATGGTAGGGTGGTAGCTGGTAAAAAGATTCCTCAGGACTCAATGGTTCGACTGATGAGAGGTAAGCGTGGTACAACTGTCAAGCTCGGTGTTAAGCGAGCTTCGCTCAACGAGCTTGTCTCTATAGATGTCACTCGTGCTCCAATCGAGATTCATAGCATTGAGACAGCCTTTATGCTTGACCAAGAGTCGAAGATTGGTTTTGTGCGCCTTTCGCAGTTCTCGCGCACATCCTACCACGAGATGCATAGTGCCATTGTCAAGCTCCGCGAGGAGGGTATGCGAGGTTTGATTATCGACCTACGCGGTAATGGCGGTGGCTTCCTCGATCAGGCCATACTTATAGCTAATGAGTTTTTGCCAGCAAATAGTCTCATAGTCTACACCGAGGATAGATTTGGTGAGCAGATTAAGGAGTATAGTCGTGGCGATGGCGCATCTACCGATTTGGAGATAGCTATTTTGGTGGATGAGACAAGTGCATCGTCGAGTGAGATTTTGGCTGGTGCAATCCAGGATAACGACCGCGGTTTGATTATTGGTCGTCGCACCTTTGGTAAGGGCCTTGTGCAGACGCAAATACCCTTCGAAGATGGCTCGGCAATCCGCCTTACTGTTGCACGATACTATACCCCTTCGGGTCGTTCAATACAGCGTCCATATACTAATGGCGATGATATGGCCTACCACATGGACCTTATTGATCGCTACAATCGTAATGAGTTCTTCTCGGCGGACTCTATACAGTTCGATAAGTCAAAGAAATATAAGACCAAGGGTGGCCGTACCGTCTATGGCGGTGGTGGTATCATGCCAGATATCTTTATTCCGTTGGATACTCTCGGCACTAATGATTACTATCGCAAGGTGTGGGATACGAATGTTCTCTACCGCTACACGATGGAGTTTACCGACCGTCATCGCGCCGAGATGGATGAGATAACAACGCTCGCAGAGCTCGATTCGCTCTTTGCGAGAAATGACCTTATGGCCGACTTTGTGGCGTATGCCGAGCGTAATGGTGTCCCATATGATGAGGAGGCTTTGGCTGTCGCTGGAGATGTAATTCATGCACAGCTTCGCGCATACATAGGCAGAAATGCCCTGCATGATGAGTCTGGCTTCTACTATAATATCTACCCTATAGACAACACTCTGCAGAGGGCTGTTCAGGAGTTGAGTAAAAAAATAGGTAAATCGAAGAGAAGAAAATGATAAAAAGAGTATTAGGTTGGATATTTGCTATAGTTGCAATAGCAGCTGTGGTATTCGCGGCTCTTAACTGGGGCGGTTACACATCTATGTGCTTTAATAAGGGTGTTGAGAGCCCTGAGGTTAGTGAAAATAAAATTGAGGAGCCCGCAGAGGAGCCCCTCAATGTAGAGGAAGAGTTAGTTGATAGCTCTGGTGCTACTGAATCAACTCTTTAAGACGCTGACCTAAGTCGGCATTCTCCATTACACCATTTATCAGCTCTGCACCTGTGCCGTATAAATATATAGGTACCATTGTTGCAGAGTGGCCGTTTGTTGACCAAGTGTAGGCTACGCCCTGCTCCGAAAGGTTGAAGTCGGCATTGCCACTAATGATGGCGAGACCACCCGTTTCGTGGTCAGATGTCACTACTACGAGTGTTCCTGGGTTTTGCTCTGCAAACTCCACAGCTACGGCAATTGCCTCCATAAAGTCAAGCATCTCCTCCTGCTGCCCTGCAGCGTTGTTGGCATGTCCCATACCGTCGATGAGTGAGCCCTCCACCATAAGTACAAAGCCCTCTTCGCAACTGCTTAGGTGGTCTATAGCCTCGGCTGTGGCCTCAGCGAGGTATCCTCTTCGATTTTCAACCTCTTTGTCGGCAAGAAGCACCAATTCTCTGTTACCACTGTTGCACGACTCGAGACTCTCTTGAAGTGTAAATCCGCTCTCGGCGATTGCCTGGCGTGCCTTTTCGTTGCTGCCGTAGCGCTCCTCAAAGAATGCCATTCCACCACCTATTGCTATGTCTATGTCGCTTGCGAGGAGTTGCTCCGAGATGGTCGCATACTCGTTTCGCGATGGAACGTGGGCGTAGAAAGCCGCTGGCGTAGCGTGCTGCAAATATGTCGTTACGACTATACCTGTGGCCATGCCCTTTGTCGATGCTAACTCCATGAGTGACTCTACTTTAGTGCCATCGGGAAGCTGTCCGAGCATGGTGTTGTTTGTTTTGAAACCTGTGGCTAATGCTGTTCCCGAAGCGGCAGAGTCGGTTACGCGATTGTCAAGTGAGTAGGTCTTCTGCAGGGCGATGTTATCTGCTTCATCGAAAATCGTTGCTTCGTAGTTGTTCTCGAGTTGCATCATCGATACAGAGGTTAGACCCATGCCATCGCCTATGAAGTAAATGATGTTTTTTACCTCTTGAGCCTCTACGCTGAGGTGTGTTGCAAGCATAACAGCCAGCGTTGTTATAACTCTTTTCATAGTCGTTATATTAAAGGAGTGTTCTATAAATTACTAAAAAGTTAATCAGTTGCAAATTTAACTAAAATATCGTATCTTCGCAAGAAAATAGCGGTAATATGGCAGATGTTCGCATAGCAGAAGATTGGAAGAAGATACTTCAAAAGGAGTTTTCGGAACCCTATTTTGAGGAACTTATTTCGTTCGTTAAGGATGAATATAGTAGGGGTGTGGTCTATCCTGCTGGCCGTAATATCTTCCGAGCCTTTGATCGTTGTCCCGTCGATAAGCTCAAGGTTGTAATCATTGGCCAAGACCCCTATCATGGACCTGGTCAGGCTAATGGCCTATGTTTCTCGGTGGGTGAGGGCGTTCCCTTCCCTCCATCATTGCGTAATATCTTGCAGGAGGTACACACCGATGTCGGTGCTCCCATTCCCACCTCGGGAGAGTTAGAGCGTTGGGCAGAGCAGGGTGTACTACTCTTGAACGCTGTGCTTACGGTGCGTGCCCACGAGGCTGCCTCACACGCGGGGCGAGGTTGGGAGCGCTTTACCGATGCCGTGGTTAAGGCCATTGCTGAGCGCAAGGAGGGTGTTGTGTATATGTTGTGGGGCAGCTACGCACAAAAAAAGGGATCTATAGCAGACCCCTCAAAAAATCTTATTCTTAAAGCTGTACACCCATCGCCTCTCTCGGCATATCGTGGTTTCTTTGGTTGTCGACACTTCTCTGCCGCTAATAGCTACTTACAATCTATAGGTAAGACACCCATCGTGTGGTAGTCTATTTCATCTGGCGATACTGTTTTGGCGATATGCCTGTAGCGCGCTTAAAATACTTGCCAAAAAAACTTTGGTTAGGGAAGTTTAGCGATACGGCAATCTGCTGAATTGTCATGTCGGAGGATTGTAGCATGGCTCGTGCATCCAAGATTACATAGCTCTCTATCCACTCTCCAGCAGAGCGTCCTGTATTATCCTTGACCAGTTTCGACAGATATTTTGGTGTGATACACAGTTTGTCGGCATAGAAGCCTATGAGTCGCTCCTCGCGGTAGTGTTCCTGTACAAGCTCCATAAATCGCTCTACAATGCTATTCTTTGGTGTCCCCGTCTCTCTCTTTATCTTACGGAATTTGCTTACGCCGCCATAGTAGAATACGCGAATAAGGTTCTCTATAACCTGGAGGCGGAAGGGGTTCTCCTCATCCGATGCCGCCTTATGGAGTATGGTGTAAAAAATTTGTAGATGGCGAAGAGCATCTATTGGAATTTCATTTACGGGATTGTTGTATAGCGACATATATTGTTGCTGCCATCCTGGCAGGTTGAGCATATCAATAAAACGCTTTGAGAGGACTATGGTGTGACCGTCGAAGTTGGGGCTGTAGTCTATGCCCTCGATTATCTGTCCTGGCATGAGCGTTACGAGCATGGGGCTCTCAATCTCGTATGTCTGAAGGTTTATCTTTATGGAGCAGTGTCCTGCTGTGCATATGCATATTGCAGCATGCTTAAGCTTGTGGGGCTCTCGCTGTGTGTTGTGAGGAACTTTGTTGTTAAACGGTACAAGGGCGAGGTCGTCGCCTATGACTACCGAGTCAGATGGTATGTGCTCAATTCCGAAGCTTTGTATAAAACGTTTCATGCTATTGTCGTTTTCGTGTGGTACAAAGTAACGAACTATATTTGTTACTACAAAATCTGTTTCTACCTTTAGGACAATAATACTGCCTAAAAAGTCTTAAAAGTATAAAGTGTTTGGATTAATAGATGAAAAAAGTTGACCAATATTATGGCAACCAAAGGGTGTGAATATTTGTGATTGTTGAAAACTTATTGCCGAATAATTTGCTCGTGTCGCGCAATTTTTTGTATCTTTGATAAAAATTTGTGACTATGGCAAAGTTTATTGTAGAGGGCGGTCATCGCCTAAAGGGAGAGATAAGACCTCAAGGTGCAAAGAATGAGGCACTTCAAATTATATGCGCTGCGCTTTTGACTAAGGAGCGCGTGGTACTGCACAATGTTCCTATCATCGCAGATGTTATGCAGCTCTTGGAGCTAATGTCGCGCATGGGCGTTAAGGTTGAGCGATTGTCGGATGACGACTTCGCGTTGCAGGCCGATGAGATTAACCTCGACTACTTGCGCTCGTCGGACTATCATAAGCGTTGCCGTAAGTTGCGTGGCTCGGTGATGATGATTGGTCCACTGTTGACCCGCTTTGGCGTGGGCTTCATGCCTAAGCCTGGTGGCGATAAGATTGGCCGTAGGCGCCTCGATACGCACTTCCTCGGCTTCCAGAAGCTCGGTGCAGACTTCAACTTTGACGTTAGTGACGAGTTCTATACTGTTGAGGCAAAGCGCCTTAAGGGTACATATATGCTCTTGGATGAGGCCTCAGTTACGGGTACTGCCAACATCGTTATGGCGGCGGTATTGGCCGAGGGTCGCACTACAATCTACAACGCTGCGTGCGAGCCCTACTTGCAGCAGTTGTGTAAGATGCTCAACCGTATGGGTGCAAAGATCTCTGGTATCGCTTCTAATTTGCTGGTTATCGACGGCGTGGAGTCGTTGGGTGGCACGGAGCACACCATGCTTCCCGATATGATTGAGGTAGGTAGCTTCATCGGTATGGCGGCTATGACACGCTCGGAGCTCACCATCAAGAATGTGTCGTATGAGAACCTCGGCATCATCCCTCAGCAGTTTGCGCGCATGGGTATCCACTTCGAGCAGCGTGGTGATGATATCTATATTCCTACGCAGGAGAACTACAGTATTGAGAGCTTCATCGAAGGCTCTATTATGACCATTGCCGATGCTCCATGGCCAGGCCTTACCCCCGATTTGTTGTCTATCTTCTTGGTTGTGGCAACACAGGCTAAGGGTGCTGTGCTCATCCACCAGAAGATGTTCGAGAGCCGCTTGTTCTTTGTCGATAAGCTCATCGATATGGGTGCGCAGATTATCTTGTGTGACCCCCACCGGGCTACGGTCATCGGTCACAACCACGAGCATCCGTTGCGTGCGGCCAACATGACATCGCCCGACATCCGTGCAGGTGTGGCGCTGTTGATTGCAGCTATGAGCGCGGAGGGTACAAGTACCATCCAGAATATCGAGCAGATAGACCGCGGCTATCGTGATATTGATAAGCGCCTTAACGCTCTTGGAGCGCGTATCACAAGATTGGATGAGTAATTAGTAATGAGGGTATTACCTCCCGATACGGTTAATTAGAGGAGTGGGAAGCGCGTGTTGCTTCTAGATACGGTTAAATCAGAGGAATAGGA
>JAZRAW010000046.1:0-20415 GCA_045634765.1 Alistipes sp. | reverse complement strand
CCGGGATTCGAACCAGGGACACAAGGATTTTCAGTCCTTTGCTCTACCAACTGAGCTATGGCACCATCATTATGTTGTGCTTAACTTTCCTTAAGCGAGTGCAAAGATACACACTTTTTTCTTATCTGCAAATTTTTTCGTGAAAATTATTTCACTTTTTTATAACGCGATGCACGACCTAATACATATACCGCTATATATCAACGTATTACCACCATTGATTTTTTCAACAAGTTTAATTCACTAGCACACATATAGCAACTTCATGCGAAGCTACAGCGCAAAATTTAATATCTTTGATGTATCAAGCAGACTTAGACAACGACAAAATCAACGAGAATATGTTGTGATTTGCTTTTAAATTTGTATCTTTGACATACCAAACACACTCATTGGATGGGTAAGGTCAGTAGGGGGCTTGTTGTGATTTGCTTTTAAATTTGTATCTTTGACATACCAAACACACTAGAATGATATCAATTCTACTGTTGACCCAGTTGTGATTTGCTTTTAAATTTGTATCTTTGACATACCAAACACACTGATTGGGCGCTTAGAAATACCTCAACATCTGTTGTGATTTGCTTTTAAATTTGTATCTTTGACATACCAAACACACTGTATTCGATAACATATTGAAATGTTTGTTTGTTGTGATTTGCTTTTAAATTTGTATCTTTGACATACCAAACACACTTCGACGGTCGTGCCGTCGACATCTCTATTTGTTGTGATTTGCTTTTAAATTTGTATCTTTGACATACCAAACACACTACAATCACGGCAATTTACTGTATTGCAAGAGTTTACAAAGATATTTAGAAAAGAAAAAATCGGTGTTTGATTTTGGGATTTGTCTCACACAAAGGCAAATCCTTTTTTATATTAGAAGAGTTCCAATTGTTGGATAGGAGTATCTTGCCTGATACGTTGACAACCTCTAAATAACTCCATCTGCCCAAATTGTTTGTCCGTAATAGTTAAAATGCCGACATAACCATCTTTTGGCAACCAATTTTTCACTCTTTTAATATGGACATCTGCGTTTTCACGACTGGGACAATGGCGAAGATATATAGAAAACTGAAACATAGTGAAACCATCCTGCAAGAGATGCTTGCGAAACTCTGCATACTTCTTGCGGTCACTCTTTGTCTCGGTTGGCAAATCAAAAAAGACAAAAATCCACATTACTTGGTATTCACTAAATCGTTCAATCATTCCATCGTAGGATAAGCTATTTTGCGAATCTCTCCACTGTAGCACTTATATAGTGAGGCTGTTGTCATACCAACACCTATCATCAGAGGACTTCGTCTACCATTTATTACAACATCAAGAACTGGAATAGATAATAACTTACTCTTTATCTCGGTAGTGAGCTTCGATATATCCGAACCACTGTCGACTATATCTGCAATAAGTTTATCAACATAAGGTCGATATGGCTCCATAATATCATCGGCAAGACAGTAGGCATTATAGCGATTATGATGATGTATACCTAATGTTGGCAACAATCCGCTACCAACTAACGAACGTGCGACCACAGCTCGCAATATAGCGTAACCATAATTGAGGAGATTATTGGGTGGAATACCCTCTCTGTCTCGGTTAAAACCTTTTATGCTACCAAATAGATTTTGCCAATAGAATGCAGCAGCACGTGCTTCGAGGTTATCACCATCGCCACTCTTGACCTGTTTTGCCCAAGCCTCCATATTGCCACACTCCAAACCTCGTTGTCGCAATAACACCCTCGACTGGTTAAGAATTTTAGATTGTATAGTCTGCTGCCAAAGTTGCTTCTTAAGCGGTAGCGAAGCATCTATTTGATGGCGGAAACGCTCCGACTGGGTAGTGTTGCCCGCAAGCGGCAACATCAAACCCGTCGGCATTCTATGATTATCACAGGTAATGATAGCAACATTGTTTTCAAGCAATTCTACGAGTGCTGATTGAGTTACAGTTATCTGTTTATTATCAAGCACAATAACCCCGATATCCTCGATGGGGACTCTCTTTACAGCACTACTCTTGAATGACTCGGACAACGAGTCACTCTTCTCCACCTCAGGTAAACGAATTTCCAATTGAGCAAGTTTTACCGACAAGTATGCAGGATTGCCAAAATACAATGTTCGCTTTATCATATCTCTGTAATTTTACCTATTACACTTACATGAACTTTATGGGGATTATTCTTCTCAAAAGCGCTCAAACTCTTGATGCGAATTAATTTACCCATTTGTGTCGATAACGCAGCATTTCTTTCCCCGTTATATTTATCATCAACTGTTGTTTCTATATGGTTTCTAAAAAAATAATCTCCTTTAGAAATACTCTGCACACGATACAAATACTTACTTAAAAGAGCATAGTCGTTATTGCGCATAGCATCTTGGTAGAGTTCCTCGTTCATGCCGAGAATAAACATCTCGTTCTGTTGCATAGAGAACTTAAACTTCCATGTGGCAGACTTAGGTAGCTGATCAAGGAAGGACTCCGGCATTCTTTCGGTAATATTATCCCACACCTCAGCAGGATTAGTAATAATAGTTGGCATGCCGAACTTCTTACGCTCGACAGCATGCCAGAAGGTGACAATATGTTCCTTAAGTTTACCCCTCTCATCCTCATAGATTGCAACATGATGGTTATTCGCGGGCTTAACAAAAGCGATTGGTTCTCCATTCGCGTTATGTCGCACAGGAACTGTAGCATTCAGACCAGTATAGCAGCGCACGCTCCTAATCACACGACCCTGATGATCAAGAATAGGCTCTGCAAATGCCTTTTCAGGTTTTCCACCATACTGCTCCAAGCGCTCACGAAGTATCTCTCGAATACGCCTATCCACAACATAGTCAACATCTTTAAGGGCGATATTTTCCACCTTATATTTGATAACATATTCTTGTTGACCATTCTCACTATTACAGATACGACCATAGACACTCTCCTCGCTTAAAGCACCGCGTGGAATAATAATACCTCGCTGCACGCAGAGGCGTTTACCACCTTTATAGATATAGCGTTTGCCAACACTCGCAACTCGCTTGCCACTCTTAAACGATACTGCGATACCCTCAACAGCCCGTTCAACCTCAGCGGTAGAAAAGTGGGGTTGCTGCTGGATATATCGTTCGAGGCGCGTGAGGCGCTGCTTGGTATCATCACCCTGCTTATCGCTATTATATGAGCACAAGGCAGCATCTTTTAACGAGTTAAGATTATTGACACGCTGTATATATCCCTGCTTTGTGCAGGCAATAGTCAATGCATCAATAGCATGGTGGCGGTGATCCGTACGCTTAGACCAATCTTTAATGCGCTCTACTTCAACCTTTGCTCCATTAACATCGCGTTCTACTATCTCTGTAAGACCGGCAGCACGATATCGCTCAAAATTGAGAGAGTGAAGCACCTCATCCCAACCCCATATATGGCGGATGAAGTCCGTAATACTGCCGCTCGTAGCATAGACATTGTGACATATACTCTGAAGCATCTCCTTAGCCTTCTTGGCAATATACTGACTCTCACGCAACTGTCGCTCAATAAAGTCCGTAGGGATATCCTTGGCGGACATTAAAAGTTTATTACGCTTCGATTTTGAAATACCAATAGGGATTGGCAACTTGGTATTATATCTCTCAGCAAGGTCATTAACGCGAGCAATGTATGCCTTAAACTCTCCACTATCCTCGCCTTTACTCTTCATATAATCGTAAGCCGTACGATTATTCTTCTCCTTATTACATGCACGACAGGCGCAGACCTTATTCGAAAAACTATCATCGAAGAGCACAGAGCGAGGTATAACATGTTCAACCTCAACACCAAAACCTAACAAAAATTCTTTAACGTTGACAGTACAACCACAATACATACATATATGCTCAGACTCCTCCCACATCTTATACTTCTGAATGCGTGAGCGCGTAGGAGCAAGGCCAAACTCGTCCTGAATACGCTTTGCAATAGCATCGTTGACCCTCTGATTTCTATTCATCTCCTTAGTTGCAGATTCTCGCTCCTCTCGGTTCTGCTTGAGCTCGCGAGCTAGCTCAACACGAATCTCATCGAAACGACCATACTGCGCCATAAGAGCGTTCACAAGGTTTACAAGTTGGTTGAGAATCTTCTCAACAACAGGCTGACGCAACTCGCCCTTCTGGATGGGAAGGAGGCGTTCAGCAAGCTCTCGTGCCGCGTTTTGTTCTTTGGTAAGCGTGGTATCATTATAGCCCGCTGCAACCTTCGCGTCGTAGTATTGCATACCCTCCTGCAAATAGGGCAATATCTTTCGCATAGCACGCGACGACTTATTACCATAGCCCGCCTTAACGAAGTCGATTTGGCACAACGCATCTATGACACCTTCATCATCGATGCCAAACTTCGCGACAAGAAGTCGACGCAACTCCTCTATGTCCGAGATAGAGTACAACACATGCCACAACTGATAGAGAGGCTCTCGCTCAAATGAGAAATCAACAACCTTTGTTATCTCGCCAGTGTCAGTATTAACCTTATTACCCTCAGTGTATTTAAGATTGAAACGCAACAACTCTGCAGCTTTGGGATAACCTCCTAAAGCATTCTTAATTGCGCAATATGTCGTATCCCCCTGCAACCCCTGCTTACCAACAGCCTTACCACAAAACCACTCCGTGTGTTTAACTCCAAGAAGCTTCGCTAACTCCTTTGCCATAAGCTTCTCGTTGACACGCATATAATCGTAAATCTTTTGCTTCTGCTCCTGGGTAATATGCAATGTATCGTTAAACTTATTGTTAATCTTCAAATTGTTGATACTCTCCCATATTTTACACGCTTGGAATAGAGGGGAAGTACGTGGAGCAACCTTTGGAGCATGCTTTCGTGGATTACCATCGCTGTCTATACTCTCCAGCTGACAATGACCCACAAGATGCTTACACGACTTCAAAGGACGCTGATGGAAGATTATATAGTCACGGATATGCGCAATACGCTCCGAAGTAAGCACTTCAGGATAGAACACCCGCTGGCACGCCATTATGGCATCATACTCTTCAACATATGCTAAACGTGGATAAGTTCTATCCTTACAGCGAAAAGCATCATCAGCCTTTAGCGACTCATACATAAACTGACCTACGGTGAAGCCTCTTTCAGAAATCTCACGATAGCGATCAACAACCTGCTGAACATGAGCACCAAGTTTCTTATCTCCAAAATCAGACTTAGCCGTACGATATCCACGCTTTTGATTGATATGACATAAAACGCGACCAAGTTCTGCAAGCGAAATCTGCTCATTCACAGCCTTAGCACGCAATCCCCAAAGTTCAAGTTTGGTAAGAGACAAAGGCGTTCCATCATAAATACCACTACGCTTAAGTTCATCTAATAGGAGAGTCCTACGGAGTTGATAGCGATCATATCCTTTGCGCTGTGTACGCTTAGTCGTACGGTCAGCATTTTTTGTCAAAGCCTGTCCCCTGGAGAACTGTGTACTCTCATCAGTTGTTAAGGGAATGATTCGGCTACCTATAGCAATAATCTTATCTGATCCTCCATTGTGAGGAGTCTCCACGACCTCTACACTATTCTCTTCTATTATAGCCCATCCTATACTTGTAGATCCAAGATCCAGTCCAAGAACTCGTTTCATATTAAATACAAATTTAAAAGATTCACACAAATTTACAGAAAAATTTGGATAATTGCTAATTTAAGCATACTTTTGTAGTACAAATTTAAAAGCAAATCACAATAAGGAATATTCCGTTGTGAAAACATTCAAGGCGGGGCAACTCGCCTTTTTTTTGTGTAGTTACACCGCACTACATTTTGTTATTTTGCATTTAATTTGGTATATTTGCGTGATGAACTCACAAAACAACAGAACAATGAAAGGTATTGTCTTGGCAGGTGGTAGCGGCACGCGCCTATACCCCATCACTAAGGGCGTGAGCAAGCAGCTGCTCCCAATTTTCGATAAGCCGATGGTATACTACCCCATCTCGGTGCTTATGATGGCGGGGATACGCGAGGTGTTAATTATATCTACACCCCAGGACCTTCCATCATTCCGTCGACTCTTAGGCACCGGCAAGGAGTTAGGCATGTCCTTCTCATACGCCGAGCAGCCACAGCCCAACGGTCTTGCCGAGGCATTCATCATAGGTCGTGACTTTATTGGCGACGACGCGGCATGTCTCGTCTTGGGCGACAACATCTTCTATGGCGCGGGCTTCGAGGAGCGTCTGCAAAGTGCTGCAAGGCGCACCGTGGAGGAGGGTCGTGCAACGGTATTTGGCTACAAGGTAGATCGCCCCGAGCGATATGGCGTGGTGGAGTTTGACGAGAGTGGCAGGGCCATATCTATCGAGGAGAAGCCCGCAGCACCCCGCTCAAACTATGCCGTGACGGGACTATACTTCTACCCCAACAGCGTCGTCGACATCGCAGCGGGCGTGACACCCTCGGCGCGTGGCGAGCTGGAGATAACAACCGTAAACAGCACATACCTTGAGCGCAGAGAGCTCAATGTCGAGATTCTCGACCGCGGCTACGCATGGCTCGACACAGGCACGCACGACTCCTTAGCCGAGGCATCCATCTTCGTGGAGGTCATCGAGAAGCGCCAGGGACAGAAGATTGCCTGCATCGAGGAGATAGCCTACCGCAACGGTTGGATTACACGCGAGGAGCTACACCGCCTTGCGGAGCCCATGCGTGCAAACCAATATGGACAATACCTACTCAAAATATGAGAATCTTAAAGACTGATATAGAGGGAGTTCTTATCATTGAGCCGCACCTCTTTGAGGATGAGCGAGGCTACTTCTTCGAGGCCTTCAGCGAGCGTAAATTCGCGGAGCTTACGGGCATCAAGACACGCTTCGTGCAGGATAACGAGTCGCGCTCAGCTGTAGGCGTGGTGCGCGGGTTGCACTTTCAGTTGCCACCCCATGCGCAGTCGAAACTCGTGCGCGTGGTGCGCGGTGCGATACTCGACGTCGCGGTGGACATACGCCGCGGCTCGCCCACATTCGGTCGCTATGTCGCGGTGGAGCTCAGCGAGCACAACCACCGCCAGCTCTTCATCCCTCGCGGCTTTGCCCACGGTTTCAGCGTCTTGGAGGGTGACGCCATCGTGGAGTATAAGTGCGACAACTACTACGCCCCCGAGTCGGAGGGTGCGATACGCTGGGACGACCCCACGCTCGCAATAGATTGGCACATAAGCGATAACGAGGTTATTGTATCGGCAAAGGATAAGTTAAATCCCTTATTCGAGGAGTGCGAGACACTCTTCGACTATAACACCAACTACTATGCGTAGAGTTCTCGTAACAGGTGGCAATGGACAGCTTGGCGAGGCGATACATCGCGCTGCGGAGGGTAGCATAAACCGCTACATCTTTGCCACGATTGAGGAGTTAGACATTTGTAATGGCGCAGACGTAGAGCGTTATATCGCAGAAAGCAAGATAGATACAATTATCAACTGCGCAGCATACACCGATGTGGAGGGCGCAGAGGACAACATCAATATGGCATACGCCATAAACAGCACCGCCGTAGCCAGCTTAGCCGAGGTGAGCAAGAGACTCAATGTAAAGTTGATACACATCTCCACGGACTATGTTTTTGGTGGCGACAGCGAGCGCACAACACCCTACACCGAGAGCGATGCCACAGCGCCACTAAACATCTACGGCAGGAGCAAGGCTGAGGGCGAAGCTGCTGTTGTTGAACACGATGGCATCGTTATTCGCACCTCGTGGCTATACGCACCTTGGGGCAAAAATTTTGTCTTGACAATGTTGCGCCTCGGCCGAGAGCGCGAGGCGGTATGCGTTGTCAACGACCAGCGAGGCACACCTACATCGGCATTGGGTCTCGCGCGTGCACTGGTAGCGATGGTTGATGGAGGGGCTATAGAGTCTATGTACGGCATCTACCACTATACCGATGGTGGCGAGTGCACATGGTATGACTTTGCGTGCGAGATTATGCAGCAGGCGGGCCTTGAATGTCGTGTCGCGCCATGCAAGTCACATGAACGTAATATGCGTGCCGAACGCCCAGCATATTCGGTGCTCAACATCGAGCGTATAGCGGCAATTGAGGGCATTGAGATAGCGCCATGGCAGCAGCGACTACACGAGGTTATAACACTTATAAAGAGCTAATTATGGATAAACGCAATATACTTATCACAGGTGGCGCAGGTTTTATTGGCAGCCACGTTGTGGAGCTTATGACAACTAAGTATCCCCACTACCACATCGTGACCCTCGACAAACTCACCTACGCTGGTAGCCTCGACAACATTGCAGAGGCACTCAAGCGCCCCAACCACACCTTTGTGGAGGGTGACATCGGCGACAGGGAGCTCGTTGAGCGCATCTTTGCGGAGCACCATATTGATGGCGTTATGCACCTCGCTGCCGAGAGCCATGTGGACCGCTCCATCAGCGCGCCTATGCTCTTCGCCATGAATAACATCCTTGGCACAATTACCCTCTTGGAGGCAGCGCGTAAAGCGTGGGCGGGGGAGTATGCAGGTAAGCGCTTCCACCATATCTCCACCGACGAGGTATATGGCGCACTACCCCTTGAGGGGGGTAAGTTTACGGAGGAGTCGCGCTACGAGCCCCACTCGCCATATTCGGCATCTAAGGCTTCGTCAGACCACTTCGTGCGCGCCTACCACGACACCTACGGCCTCCCCACGGTCATCACCAACTGCTCGAACAATTATGGCGAGAGGCAGTACCCCGAGAAACTGATACCTCTATTTATAAATAATATCGTGAAGCGCCTCCCCTTGCCTGTCTATGGCACAGGATGCAATGTGCGTGATTGGTTGTATGTTGGCGACCATGCTGCAGCACTCGATGCTGTCTTCCACCGCGGTGCTGATGGTGAGACGTACAACATCGGAGGCAATAACGAATGGACAAACATTGAACTTATAAAGCGCCTTATAGCTGTGGTGGATAGCGAATTGGGAAGACAAGAGGGCGAGAGCCTCGCGCTCATTACGCATATCGAGGACCGCGCAGGTCACGACCTACGCTATGCCATAGACTCCACAAAGCTACAGCGCGACTTAGGTTGGAAGCCCGCTATGGAGTTTGAGGAGGGTCTACGCCGCACCGTGCGCTGGTACCTTAATGGCTTAAAATAGAGATAGGCCCCTGCCACTCATAAAAATAGGCCCCTACCGCTCAAAGTAGGGGCCTTAGGTTTTCACCTTATAAATCCTATTTAATTCTCTCTGCGATAGCCTTTCGCGCGGCAACCTTTGCGGCATCGAGGCGTCGTTGTGCCTTAGCTTCAGCCTTGGCATCGCCCTTCGCGCGTGCATCAAACACTGCTACATACAAGTCCCAGAGACCCATCGAAGCTGTCACCTCTCTCTGCGCTAAGGTATAAACCTCAGCCCTTGCCGCTACTGCATCTGCACTATCCGAGTAGGCATGACGGTAGCCCTCTACATCATTCCAGTGGCCACGCGTGAAGTCGGGGAAGGCGACGGCAGCGCAGTTGTTATCCATAGACAACGCGCCAAGCTCTGCCAGGCAGCACCACTCCGCCATGTCGTAGACATCCATATCCAAAGGCAGACCATTCTGCAAGCAGTATACAAGGCGGGCATCCATGATGTAGTCCATGCCGCCGTGTCCCATTTCGCGTCCCATCTCGCCAAACTGCTCAATCAAGGGGTGACGATACATCGCCATAAGCATCTCGCGTTGCTCTGCCGTTACGAAGCCATGAGCATTGAGGTTATCCATCTGTGGAGCGCCCGCACTTTTAAGACCCTCAGCTGAGAGGGCAAACTCAGGTGTTGGATACTTCGTAGCGTAACCCTTTGTACCCGTAAGTTTGAATAGGCGGTTATAGGGCTGTGGTGTCATCACATTGTGCTGAATCTCTACAACCTTACCGCGCGCTGTGCGCATAAGTGTTGTCGTATGGTCGCCATTGCGGAACTCCGCACACTCCTCGCCCGTACGGCTCTCGACAAGCTCCCTACCCACGAAACTCTCCGTATCCATAGCCACCAACGTAGTGAAGCGGTCACCGCGGTGAATATTCATGCACTGCGCAACAGGTCCGAGGCCATGTGTTGCGTAGAGGTCGCCACGATTTTCCATATTGTACTTCAAACGCCAGTTCAACTCATGGGTGTCGTTATCGTTAGGGTCATGCCAATATGAGTCCCAGTATATGTCGAGTGTGTGGATATATGCACCCTCAGCGCGTACAATCTCGCCAAAAAGCCCCTGTTGTGCCATGTTGAGCGCCGTAAGTTCGTAATAGTCATAGCAGCAGTTCTCAAGGATGAAGCAGTGTAGGCGCTCGCGCTCTGCTAAGTCGATAAGTGTCCAACACTGCTCAAGATTCATTGCCGAGGGCACCTCAATCGCCACATGCTTACCACGCTCCATGGCATACTTTGCCACGGGGAAGTGGTGGTTCCAGTCCGTAGCGATGTAGACAAGGTCGATATCGTCGCGCTCGCACAACGCCTCATAGCCATGCTCACCACAATATACATCTGCGGGCATCATGCCAGCCTCGCAGAGGAAGCTCTGACACGCCTCAGCACGCTCACGCTCATAGTCGCACAGAGCAACAATATCTACACCAGGGATATGAGTAAAACGCATCACAGCCCATGGGCCGCGCATACCGAGACCCACAAAGCCTACGCGCAACGTCTCTATAGGCTCTACTGCCAATCCAACGACATGCTCCTGACCCTCAGGGCGCTCGGGGGTATCTACAACGATAGTACCTCCATCCCAATGCCATGTTGTAGACTCAGACAATGACTGTGCCGAGGCCTCAACACCCATAAATGCTACTACTGCAACAAGTGCAGTCACGATAAATTTCACATATCTCATGCCGATGATGTATTGATTACGAATGTAATAGATTAAAGAATTACGACTACACGTCCACAGACTGACACAGAGAGTATCGCTGTGCGGTCTACTATTTTTATTGTTGATGGTATTAGAGCACCCTCACACTCCACACTACACCTATACTCACCCGACGGGGGTAGCATCTTATAATCATCGATACGCTCAATAACGCCACCCTTAGCACTACCCAAGAGCGTATAACGCGCACCAAGGAGGCGTGCGGCATGCTCCATATCGCCCTCGGCGATAACATTACGCACCACGGTAGAGCTAACCTTCTCGTCTCCCAACACCCTATGTTGTGCCACGCACTCCAACTCGAAGCCACACTCCGCAGCTAAGGGTTGCAGTTTATCAAAGTTACCCTCACTACCACGACCGAGGCGGTGGTTATACCCCACAATCATGCCCACCATGCCGAGACGCTCGATGAGCATATCACGCACAAAGTTCTCATAGGGTTGGCTGCGGAACTTCTCATCGAAATGCGCAACGACCATGCGGTCGATACCCACTTCCTCCAACAATCGGGCACGCTCCTCGATGGTTGTGAGCAGTTGCATACCCTCGGCACGCCCCATAGCGATGCGGGGATGCGGGTCGAAGGTAACGACAACGCTCTCAGCATACATCCTCTGGGCCATAGCCTTGAGGTGCTCCAGAAGGGCACGATGCCCCTGGTGCACACCATCGAACGAGCCTATGGTGACCACCGAACGGATAGGTTTTGACGACGTGTCGAAGCCGTACTGCAACATAAATTAGTGATTAGTTATTGCTCTCCTCGGCGACCTTAACGAAGTAGGCCACCTTTTCGAGGAGGGTTGTGATATCGTAGTTCTCCACGACAATGCCCTGAGGGAAGTTAAGGGGTGCAGAGGTGAAGTTCAGGACTCCCTTAATGCCCGCATTGATAATTGGCAGCACCACAGATGATGCCTGCGATGTGGGCAGCGACACAATGGCAATGCTTATATCCAACTCATCTACCCTATCCTCAAAATCGTCAATATGGTAGCAGGGGATATTGTCGATTGTCGTACCCACCTTGTTGGGGTCTACATCGAATGCCGCGGTAATACGCAACTTAAGACCCTTGCCATTAAAGTATTTTGTTACGGCCTGACCAAGGTGACCCATGCCTATGATTGCCATATTCATAGGCTGCTCACTGTAGAGGATGTTGGTGATAAAGTCAATGAGCACCTTTACGTCATAACCCTTCTTCGTATCGCTTGAGAAACCTATGAGCATAAGGTCGCGGCGCACCTGCACAGCAGTAATGCCATGCATACCCGCCAAGACATGCGAGAAGATGTGGGTAATACCCTGAGCATGACACTTCAGCAGCGTACGGCGATATTCGCTCAATCGCTCGATTGTCTTCTCGGGAATTGGGGAGGTTATATTGTTATTTGCCATGTTAAAGTTTGCATTAGGACTACTCGACTACGATTTTCGAGTCTTGACGATAGTGTTGACGCACCCAATTGGTATTAGTGTATGAGCCATTGAGATACTCAAAACAATAGGGCGTAGTCAATGGTGTGTACGTTGTACCCAAGAAGTTGTCAAAGCCCTCATACATCATACGGCAGAAGATCATTGCAGCATCATAGCCACGATATGATGTACGACTTGGCAAAGCACCGAAGCTCGACACATATCTACCATCGAAGAGGCGCACAGCCTCATCTATGCGGTTTGCATAGTAGGGTACAACAAAGACCGTATTATTGTGGAAGAATATGTCGTGGTCCAAATTTGCCATCTTGAGCCACTCGCGATTACCCACCACCATGTAGTCTCCATACGTAAGGCCGCGACCACGCAACGATGACTTTGTCGATGAGAGCGTTGTGAGTATTCTATCCACATCGGTGTTAGATGAAGCCATTATCACAAATACCTTGCTTCGTCTATCACGCATAAGTTCCTCGATGTTTACCTCCACGCCATTAGTTCCATCACTATTGCGACTATAGAAGTAGGAGCCACGATCAAACCTAAAGTTTAGCGCCACCTCCGATGTATGGGTAGCTATCGAGCGCACCTCTCTAATGAAGTTATTGTCGTTGCTTGTTGCATATATCGTAATCACCTCGCGGCTACCATCCAACAACCCTGCAACGGGCTCACCCTTGAGGCTCGCTGGCGCAGGCATATTGAAGAGCACAGGACTATCGTGGGTGACATACTGCAACGGAGAGATAACGGGGATGTTACGCATCTCGGCATAGCGTAGTATGGGCGCAAACTCCTCCTCGTAGACAGGGCCAATGATGAGTTGCGTGTCAAGCTCTCCGAAGATTATCAGTTCGTTTATACGCTCGGCACTACGCTTCGTGTCGAGCACCGTAAGTTCTATAGAGTACCCCTCATTTTTAAGGTCCTCCATAGCCAATAGTACTCCGCGATAGAAATCCACGATACTCTCCTTTGCCTCGTTGCGCGCATGGAACGGAAGAAGCAGGGTTACCTGCAACACCGTATTGGGCGATAGTCTCTCAAACATATAGCTCGTAGACTCGGTCGCCTGATGTACGTCGCCGAAGTTATATCTCGTCGCATCCGATGCACTCTCCGACTGCTTGTGCTGGTCACTACCATGATTCTGCTTACGACTCTTCTCGCCATCGTCACCCTTGTACATCTCGCCATTATTATCTCGGCGGCTGTGCGTAGTGCCATTGCGCGAATCAGAGTTAGAGCTTGCGCCATTTTTATCGCCCTTTCTTACGCGCAACACCATACCCGCCTTTATATCGGTGTGATCCTTAAGACCATTCATGTCGAGAAGTTCCTGCTCAGAGATACCATACTTGCGCGACAAGGAGTATAACGTCTCGCCAGGACTAACGACATGTTCTCCCTCCGAGGCGCTCTGCTGCTTGGGTTTCTGGCTCTGCTTTGCCGTAGTTGTCGATGGCTCGGTATCGGGTACATACACCGTTGAGCCCACGCGTATATCGTTGCTCTTGAGCATATTTACCTCTATAATAGACTCCTGGCTCACGCCATATACCTTCGATAATGAGTAGAGCGTATCACCCTCTGCGACAGTATGTACATAGTACTTCTTACCCTGGTACTTCACCGTTAGTTTAGATGGCTCTGTTGCCATTACCACCGACACCACCATTACAGCGAGTGCCACCATCATGAGTCGTAGTAGTTTCATCTTTCGTATAAACGTTTACTTATTTTATCCTTAGGCGTATCTCTGTTATCACCTTTTTTGTGTAGAGTGGGAAGTCACCCTGCATCATCCATGAGTAGTAGCTGGGCTCATCGCGGAAGATATCCTCCACCTTGCGTCCCTTATACTTACCAAAGGTAAATATCTCCTCACCCTTGTCGTTTAACGCTATGCGACCTGCAAAGTCAACCACCTCGCCATGTGTAGAGAACGCAGCAAGCTCCTCCACAGTATCTCCAATGTCGCCATATCGTTCAATTTGTGCTTCGAGCACCTCATATGTTGCCATTGTATCAGCCTCGGCAGAGTGGGCATTCTCAAGGTCTTTGTCGCAGTAAAATTTGTATGCCGCAACAAGTGTGCGCTGCTCCTTTTTGTGGAAGATATTCTGCACATCCACAAACTTACGTTTGCGGAAGTCGACATCCACATCTGCGCGCATAAACTCCTCCACAAGCATTGGGAGGTCGAAGCGGTTGGAGTTGAAGCCTCCGAAGTCGCAACCCTCGATAAACTTAGCCAATGACTTTGCTATCTGCTTGAACGTAGGCTCATCCTTAACATCCTCATCACTGATACCATGTACAGCTGTTGCCTCTGCGGGTATTGGCATCTCGGGATTTATGCGTCGCGTCTTTACCTGCTTTGTACCATTTGGTTCAATCTTTACCATCGAGATTTCCACGATGCGGTCATGTGCAGTGTCGACACCTGTTGTCTCGAGGTCGAAGAATATTATGGGGCGCTTAAGTTTTAGATTCATTGTTGTAGAGTTTTAGTTCGTTGGCTGTTTAAGGTTGGGGGGGGGTAGGGAATTTAGGGAAATTAAGGAACTTATGGAATCGAGATATAAACACACCAATCTCCCTAACCTCCCTAAATTCTCTAATCTCACTAAATTGCCTTTCGACTAAGGTTTGTTGTCAGAAGGGGGTAGATGTGATGTCAAGTCGAAATTGACACGGATGGGACATACTTGTCGTATTTCCCATTCGTGGCAATGAGCTTGGCACCGCAGATGCCCCCTTATCACAACAAACTATGCGTTGATCATCATTGGCATAAGTAGCATCAACACCTCACCTGCATGCTTATCACCATATACAGGCTTGAATACACCTGCACGTGTCGAGTCTGCAAGTTCAATCATAACAGTAGGGGTATCGATGTTGTTGAGAATCTCAACGAGGAATGTAGATTTAAAGCCGATAGTAACAGGGTTACCATCGTAGCTGCAAGATATAGTCTCGTTTGCAGATACTGAGAAGTCGATATCCTGTGCTGCGAGGCTGATGTGGTTGCCAGCGATATCCATGCGGATAAGGTTGGTTGTGGGGTTAGAACATACAGCCACGCGCTTAATGCCGTTTACAAGCTCTACGCGGTCTACAAGCACCTTATTGGGGTTTGCAGAGGGGATAACAGCGTTGTAGTTGGGGTAGTTACCCTCGATAAGGCGGCACACGAGTTTGTGATTCTTAAGCTCAAATGTTACATTCTTAGCATCGAACATCACACGGATGGGCTCCTCCTCCTTGAGCAACACACCCTTGAGGAGGTTTGCGGGCTTCTTGGGAAGGATGAACGATGCGTTGAAGTCTACATCGGGGCACTCGACCATTGAGCGCACGAGCTTGTGAGCATCTGTTGCCACGAAGGTAAGTTTGCCCTGCTCGAAGTTGAAGTATACACCATTCATAACGGGGCGCAGCTCGTCATCAGCAGTAGCGAAGATCGTCTTGTTGATACCTGCGATGAGCATATCCACGTCGAGGAGGATATCTTTGCACTCTGCGCCGATTGCGGGCATTGCGGGGTAGCTAACAGCGCTTGCACCAGGGATAGAGAGCGAACCACTTGTCCACTTAACCTTAATCTCCCATGTAGAGTCGTTAACCTCGAACTCGAGAGGCATCTCGGGGAACTCCTTGAGCGAGTCAAGCATAAGCTTTGCAGGTGCTGCAATAACGCCCTCGCGCTCTACACTCTCAACCTTAAGGTGACCGATGATTGTTGTCTCGAGGTCAGATGTTGTAACGGTGAGCTCCTCGCCCTTAAGCTCCATAAGGAAGTAGTCGAGGATGGGGAGAGTGTTCTTGTTACTGATAACCTTACCAGTTGTTGCGAGTAGCGACAGCAATGCTGAGCTTGATACTGTAAATTTCATAGTCTAAAGTTTATTTTTTGTTTTAATTAATTTATTCTTAAATCACTTTTCGTTGTCAGAAGTGGTGAGATGTGGCAGATGGTCGCAGACCGAGAAAGCGGAGTTTACCAAAGCGTAAATGAGCATTTCTCGGGCAAGCCAGATGCCGCAGATCGCCATTTATCACAACGAAGCAAGCTTGTCCAACGCCATCTCAATCATGCGGCGCACAAAGGGTTTGTAGTCGGTGCAGGCATTCTTTGCCACGCGCTGTGCGATGATGGTGCAGATGGTCGCTGCGCGGTGACCCATGAGTGCTGCAAGACCCGCAAGTGCCGAGCCCTCCATCTCGAAGTTGGTGATGCGGCGCTCGCCAAAGCGGAACGACTCTATCTTCTCGTTGAGTTTTAGGTCATGTGGCTGTAGGCGCACCCAGCGTCCCTGAGGCGCGTAGAAGCCAGGAGCTGCGATGGCGATACCCTCGCGTGTGGAGTCCGCAAAAAGTTCGCAAAGCTCCTTGTGAGCATCTACAAAGTATGGGGCGGGGAGCTTCTTATCCCATGCCGTATGCTCTGCAAATGCCTCCTCGAGAGCGAGGTCGCATACGCTGTCGCGACCAGCATAATACGAAAGCAGACCATCGAAGCCGAGCGATGTGCGGGCAAAGATTATCTCACCCACCTCTATATCCTGCTGTATAGCGCCCGAAGTACCGAGGCGCACGAGGGTCAACTGACGGAACTTCTCCTTTACCTGACGAGTCTCAAAGTCAACATTAGCAAGGGCATCGAGCTCCGTAACACATATGTCGATATTTCCGATTCCGATACCCGTAGACATAACGGTCATACGCTTGCCCTTATAGGTACCAGTGACGGTGAGGAACTCGCGATTTGCAACCTCACACTCCTTGGTATCGAAATATTCAGCAATCATCGCCACGCGACCAGGATCACCCACAAGGATGACAATATCGGCCAATTGCTCGGGCTTCAGATGAAGATGGAAAATCGAGCCATCTCCGTTGATTATCAGCTCAGAAGAGGGTATCGTTCTCATATCTCGAAATAATTTATCTACAATTTATTTTTAATATTCGCGTAAAATTAATATTTTTGTAGGAAATAGCAAAATCTTTGACCGATTTTTTGATATAATTTAACCATATGACACTCATAAAATCTATATCTGGTATTCGTGGCACAATTGGTGGTTGCCCCTCCGACAACCTCACGCCCATTGACATTGTTAAGTTTACAACAGCATACTCACGCCTTATCAAAGATAAGAACCCCAATAAACGCATCACAATCGTCGTGGGTCGCGATGCCCGCATCTCGGGCTCGATGGTCGACTCGTTAGTTGAGGGTACACTGCTCGGCTGCGGTGTCGATGTCATCAATGTGGGTCTCTGCACAACGCCTGGCACCGAGATGGCAGTTATCACATACAAGGCTGATGGTGGCATCATCATCACCGCCTCGCACAACCCCCGCCAGTGGAACGCCCTCAAGCTGTTGAACGAGCGTGGCGAGTTCCTCGATGATGCCGAGGGCAAGGAGGTGCTCGCAATGGCCGAGGAGATGGCGTGGGACTACCCCACCATCGACCACATAGGCAAGGTCATCCGCCGCGAGGATTTTAACTCGAAGCACATAGAGCAGGTCTTAGCGTTACCGCTTGTGAATGTCGAGGCTGTACGCCAGCGCAAGTTCAAGGTTGTGGTAGATGCAGTAAACTCTGTTGGCGGCGTTGTCATCCCAGCACTTTTGAAGGAGTTGGGCTGCGATGTCGTGGAGCTTAACTGCGACCCCACTGGCGAATTCGCACACAACCCCGAGCCACTACCCGAGAACCTTACCGAGATTTCGGAGGTTATACGCAAAGAGGGTGCCGACCTCGGCATCGTCGTAGACCCCGACGTAGACCGTTTGGCATTTGTAATGGAGAATGGCGAGATGTTTGTTGAGGAGTACACATTGGTGGCTGTGGCAGACTATGTTTTGAAGCACACGAAGGGTAACACGGTCTCTAATTTGTCGTCGTCACGCGCACTTAGCGATGTCACCTCTCGCTACGAGGGTTGCACCTATGCAGCGGCTGCTGTTGGCGAGGTAAATGTCGTCAAGAAGATGAAGGATACGGGAGCAGTTATCGGTGGAGAGGGTAACGGTGGCGTCATCTATCCCGAGTTGCACTATGGCCGCGATGCGTTGGTTGGCGTTGCTCTGTTTTTGACCTATTTCGCAGGCCTCTCTATGAGTATGTCAGAATTACGAAAGACATACCCCGCATACTATGCATCGAAGAACAAAATAGAACTTACACCAGAGATTAATGTGAACCTTATACTTGAGACCATAAAGAGCAGATACTCAAATGAAAAGGTCAACGATATTGACGGCGTAAAGATTGACTTTGCCGAGAACTGGGTACACCTTCGCAAGTCGAACACCGAGCCTATCATCCGCGTCTATACCGAGGCTAAGAGCATGGCCGAGGCAGATGCAATGGCAAAACGTTTTATTTCCGAAATAGAACAAATTTGTAAAGCATAAATACACATATTAACATACTTAAAACCTACTATTATGAAACTTGCAAACGACTACATCAATGAGAATCGTGAGCGCTTCTTGGAGGAGCTCTTCGACCTTCTTCGCATACCCTCAATCAGCGCACAGCCATCACTCCACAAGCAGGATATGGTGCGTTGCGCAGAGTGGCTCGCAGCATCGCTCGTAAAGGCGGGTGCCGACCGTGCCGAGGTGATGCCAACAGAGGGCAACCCCGTGGTATATGCCGAGAAGATTATCGACCCCAAGGCAAAGACTGTCCTTGTGTATGGCCACTACGACGTTATGCCCGAGGATCCTATCGACGAGTGGAAGACCAACCCCTTCGAGCCAGAGATTAAGGATGGCCGCATCTGGTGCCGTGGCGCTGATGACGACAAGGGTCAGCTCTTCATGCACGCTAAGGCCTTCGAGGCAATGGTAGCAACAGACACCCTTCCCTGCAACGTTAAGTTCATGCTCGAGGGCGAGGAGGAGATTGGCTCACCCAGCCTCTACAAATTCTGCGCCGACAACAAGAAGATGCTTAAGGCGGATATCATCCTCGTATCTGACACCTCTATGTTGGGTATGGACTGCCCCACTATCACTGCGGGCTTGCGCGGCTTGACATATATGCAGGTAGAGGTTACTGGTCCCGATAAGGATTTGCACTCAGGTTTGTTCGGTGGAGCTGTTGCCAACCCCGCAAATGTGCTTGCTAAGCTCGTGGCATCGCTCACCGATGAGTTCGGCCGCGTTACCATCCCTGGCTTCTACGACGATGTACGCATCCTTACAGATGCCGAGCGTAAGGCTATGAACAAGGCTCCATTCTCACTCGAGGAGTATAAGAAGGCTCTCGACCTCGGCGACGTAGCTGGCGAGATTGACTACACAACATTGGAGCGCACAGGTATCCGTCCATCGCTCGACGTAAACGGCATCTGGAGTGGCTATACTGGCGAGGGTACTAAGACCGTAATCCCATCTAAGGCATACGCAAAGATATCTATGCGCCTTGTGCCTAACCAGGACTTCAAGAAGATTGCTAAGCTCTTCGAGAAGCACTTCCGCCGCATCGCACCTAAGAGCGTGAAGGTTAAGGTTGAGTTCTTGCATGGTGGTGCTCCCTATGTATCGCCCACCGACCTTCCAGCATACAAGGCAGCGGAGAAGGCTGTGGAGGCTACATTCGGCATCAAGCCATTGCCATTCTACTCTGGTGGCTCTATTCCTATCATCTCGGGCTTCGAGAACATCCTCGGCATCAAGTCTATCTTGTTGGGCTTTGGCCTCTCGAAGGATGCCATCCACTCTCCTAACGAGAGCTATGGTCTCGACCAGTTCGACAAGGGCTTGGAGACTATCCCATACTTCTACAAGTATTTTGCTGAGGAGAAGTAGTAGACTGATAAACCAATAGACATGGGGCTGACTAAAAAGTAACTTAGCCAGTCCCCATAACCTAAGAGAGTGAATAAAAAGATGTAGTTTTAGGCTTGCGAAGCCCGAAAAAGCGGAGTTTACTAAAGCGTAAATGAGCATTTTGAGGGCAAGCGTAACGAC
>JAZRAW010000045.1:0-1949 GCA_045634765.1 Alistipes sp. | reverse complement strand
TGCCCTGGATAAACACCACCTCTCCCTTGAAGATGCGTTCGGGGTCGATGTTGATAATGTGTTGCGTAGAGTCCTGCTGCTCGTAATTAACCTCATAATCCTTGCTATGGTCGAACTCCCAGAAGTCGTAGACCTTGCCGCGCTCTAAGGGTTTACCCTCTACGGTAAAGTCCTGATAGTAGGGGTAGTGCTGGCACAATAGGTCTGAGTAGCGGAGGATGACATCTACGTTTTGTGTCTCCTTGTATGGCTGTAGCCACGACAGTAGCACGGTGCCGAGTGAGCTATTGCCACCACCATTATATTGTAAGCCAACCACAAGTGTCTCGATGCCCTTTGCCTCCATCTCTGCCATCATGTCGCGCATAGTATCGTCGAAGCGTGCAAGTTGTGGGTAGTTGGGGTGGGTTACGCGGTCGGCAAACTGGTTGAACTGCATATAGCAGATGCCCTCATCCTCGAAGATGGTGTAGTCGAAGAGTACGCCGCGCTGCGCGGTTATGCGGTGTGTGCTATTACCCTGTAGCTGTGCAATTTTGAGGTTGCTCTTGTGGATTGCGGGGATGGTGGCGCTGCTACCATCTGTAAAGGTGAGGTGTAGCTCCTTATCGCTCATGCCGAGCATCCTCCAAAAATCGGTGAGCATCAGATATTGAGTCACCAAGTTCTCGAAGTTGACCTCGTTGTCGGCACTCACAAGTGGGCGCGCCATGTCGAGTATACGCTCTACCGAAAGGTCATTTATCGAGGCAACCTCCTTGCCAAGTAGGTCGTGATGCTCCTCCGATGTTATGTTAATGATGTATGGATTGTTGCCATCAATAACGAGTCCCAAGGGGAATATCGTGTTAAGATTCTCCCAATAGTATATCGCCGTGTGGCCATCGTGTAGCTCTGAGGCGAATCGTTGGAGATATGCCCTGAAGTTGAGTGTGTTGTCAATCTTCGCACACTCCTCATACATCTTTTCTATACGATTGTTTAGCTCTGCGCGGTGTATCTCATCTGCATAGTAGGGGTGTGTCTCGCCAAGCATATCTGCGTAGAGGAGCAGGTCCCTCTGGTAGATGTTGCCCTCTTGATAGCGCTCCGAACTCTCAATCGCCTCGTTGTGCAACTTTGGCACATTCTGACCAAGGCACACAGCCATGCACACTATTGGCGCTACTAAAATAAGCAGTAACCTTCTCATAGACATCGTATATTAAGTAGTTTTATAATAAAAAGTCATCCTGAGCGAAGTGAAGGATCTCCTCGAAGCCGACAAGTGGCGATGAGAGCGTGTTGCCGTGTAGGAGATTCTTCGCTTTGCTCAGAATGATAAGTAGTGACTTAATGATAGCAAACTAACTTGTACATTGTGCTATCCGCAGTGGAAGAAGCGGTGGACAAGTTCGAGCATGCGCTCGCGGTCGTTGCCTATATCCTCGCGCAATGTGCGGTCGTCGAATGCGCGCAATGCCTTTAGGATGCCGTCAATCATCGCGGGGCTAAAGACGCCACGAGACTCGAAGATAGCGCGCTGACGTTCGAGGCAGTCTGCCGAAGCAGCGCAGCTATCGGGCAACTGTGCCAAGTCCTTGAGCTTGTGTTCGTTCTCCTTCTTGTGGATGTTTACATTGACATATGTTTTCTCGGCAATATCGAGGGCATTATCCAACTCGAAGCCGTAGCGGCACGCCACTACGAGGCCTGCGATAAGCTCGTATACATCTGCCGAGCCATCGGGAGATCGCATCTCCACGGTCTGCTTCTGCGATGTGTCGTAGTCGTGAGGCCTCTCCAATGGGTTGGCAATCTGACACATATCGCTCTTTGCTGTCCAGCCGAGTGGCACACGCACCAATACCGAGCGGTTGCGGTCGCCCCAGCAGATGTTCGTAGGTGCCTCCTGGTGTGGCACAAGACGGAAGTATGATGTGGGGTTTGTGTTGCCGAATGCGGTGATT
>JAZRAW010000044.1:0-9966 GCA_045634765.1 Alistipes sp. | reverse complement strand
GCAGTCGTTGCAGGGTGTGGGACGCAAGACCGCAAATGTTGTGGGCGCTGTGCTGTGGGGCAGAGAGGTGATGCCCGTAGATACGCACGTCTTTCGTGTCGCAGCACGCATAGGCCTCAGCCGCAATGCTAAGACACCCCTTGCCACGGAGCGACAATTAGAGAGGGGTTTTCCCAAGGAGCTGCTCCCCATAGCGCACCACTGGCTCATACTCCATGGTCGCTATACCTGCATGGCGCGCAAGCCCAAGTGCGAGGCGTGTGGCATAACACAATACTGCAAATATTTCAGCGAGAATAACATAACCAAGTGATATGAAGCGAATTGCAATATTATTAACCATGTTTGTTGTGGCGTGCACAACGCCCTACTATCCTGGCATCGACACCCCAGTACACACTCAGAATAGCCAAACGGATAGGGATATTATCGCCTATATCGACAAACGTCTTGCGGAGGAGTACTACTGGCTTGATGAGGTTGCCGAGAGGAGCGCACAATTTGACAGAGAGTACAAAAAGTGGAATGAGTACCTACCAGCGTCGCTCAGCATGCTTAGAACCAACATGGATGATGGCTCTATCAAGAGCAATGGTCAGCGCACCTTCTACTCATATATCACCGAGGTTAGTTCCGCCACACGAGTAGAGACTACGGGCTTCGGCATACTTCTTCACTACACGATAATTCTTGGTAATAAGGAGCAGAACTACTACTATTTTGTTATCGACCACGTATACCCCGACTCTCCAGCCGACAAGGCGGGTATCAAGCGTGGTGATGTGATTACGATGATAAATGGTGGTTATATCACAAGCAGCAACTACTCAGCACTCTTTGGCACCATTCAGGGTGGTACAACGCAGAACATAAAGCTTGCCCTATTGCGTCAGACGACAAAGGAGAGCTTCAGCGTGGAGCTTAGCAGGGCGCATTACGATGCAAGTCCTGTGGCTCACCATGAGGTGATAGAGGTGTCGGGCAAGAGGATTGGTTATCTCGTCTACACGAGCTTCGAGAGCGAATACGATGAGGAACTTCTTGCGGCACTTCAGGAGCTTGCCGATGGTGGTGCCGAGGAGGTTATTCTCGACCTTCGCATCAACCGTGGTGGCTCGGTAACCTCGGCAGCCATGCTCTGTTCAGCGCTTATGCCCGAGACTCTGGAGGGTGGCACACTCTGTAACCTTGTGCGTAACCCCAATAACAAGCGAACTAATCAGACGTCAACCTTCGCCCTTGAGGATACTGGCACCATATTTGGCCTCGATAACTTGACTGTGATATGCTCCAACTACTCGGCTTCGGCATCCGAACTTGTCGTAATGGGACTCCGTGGTCTCGACGTGCCTGTTATGCTTATCGGCTCGCAGACCGAGGGTAAGAATTGTGGCATGGATGTCACCCGCAAAACCATCGGTAATAAGAGTTTGGAGTTTGCCCCCATCACATTCATGTGCTTCAACGCTAAGGGTGAGGGCGATTGGGGCGAGGGTATAATCCCAGATATAAACCTTATGGATGATAACAATAGGTATGGCCTCGGCGATGCTAACTACCCCATGCCTCGTGCCGACTGGGGTGATATCAATCACGATATAGCCCTTGCTGTGGCTGTAGCTGATATCACGGGTCAAGAGATTCGCACAACGCGCCATGGTGCAGTTGCCGAGTCCTATGTTACGATGGCCATAGATAACCCCGCCTTGGGCATACGCCTTTATGCGGATGAAACGGAGTAATTTGCAAGAAATTTTATAACTTTGCAATATTTAGACTCTTGGGCGCGTTTCGACATAGGCCGACCAAAGGGCTATCCTAAAGTTAAAGGAGAGATAAACGAAACAATAGTATAAAACAATGAACGAAGTAGTTAATATCAAAGAGCTCAATGCGCAGATTCAGGAGGAGTCGGTATTTGTCGACACACTGCGCAAGGAGATTTCGCGTGTAATCATTGGTCAGCAGCACCTTGTAGATACGCTGCTCATAGGTCTTTTGTCCGATGGCCACATCTTGTTGGAGGGTGTGCCAGGCTTGGCTAAGACGTTGGCTATCACCACACTCTCAAAGGCTGTAGATGCCAAGTTCGCGCGTATTCAGTTTACGCCCGATTTGCTCCCCGCCGACCTTATCGGTACGCTTATCTACTCGCAGCGTAACGAGGAGTTCTCCGTAAAGCGTGGTCCCATCTTCGCGAACTTCGTCCTCGCCGATGAGATTAACCGTTCACCAGCCAAGGTGCAGTCGGCACTTTTGGAGGCCATGCAGGAGAAGCAGGTGACCATTGGCGATGCGACATACCCCCTTCCCCAGCCATTCCTTGTGTTGGCAACGCAGAACCCCTTGGAGCAGGAGGGTACCTACCCATTGCCCGAGGCGCAGGTAGACCGTTTCATGCTCAAGGCTAAGATTTCCTATCCCAAGCGTACCGAGGAGTTGGAGATTGTGCGCATGAACATTTCGGGTGCTGGCATGCCCGAGGTTAGCAAGGTGGTCTCGCCAGAGGATATCATGCGTGCTCGTGAGATTGTCGGCAAAGTATACATGGACGAGAAGATAGAGAAGTATATTATAGATATCATCTTCGCCACACGCGAGCCCGCGGAGTACCACTTGAATAATCTACAGTCGCTCATCGCCTATGGTGGCTCACCTCGTGCTTCTATCGCTTTAGCAAAGGCTGCACGCGCCTACGCCTTCATCCAGCGCCGCGGCTATGTCATCCCCGAGGATGTGCGCGCTGTGTGCCACGATGTATTGCGCCACCGCATAGGTCTTACCTACGAGGCTGAGGCTAACAACATCACCTCAGAGCAGATTATTACCGAGATTCTCAATAACGTTATCGTACCCTAATGCACCTCACCGAGCAAGACATACTCAAGCGCGTACGCCAAATTGAGATTAAGACGCGCGGACTCTCCGACGAGATTTTTGCGGGCAAGTACCACTCGGCCTTTCGTGGTCGTGGTATGTCCTTTGCCGAGGTCAGGGAGTATCGCATAGGTGACGATGTGCGCGATATAGACTGGAATGTTACGGCACGCTCGGAACGCCCCCATGTCAAGGTCTTCGAGGAGGAGCGTGAGCTCACGATGATGCTCGTGGTGGATGTCTCGCCCTCGCGTATGTTCGGCTCTAAGGAGTTTAATAAGAAGAACGTCATCACGGAGATTGCGGCGACGTTGGCATTTTCGGCAGCGAAGAACAGCGACAAAGTGGGCTGCATACTCTTCTCGGATAGGGTGGAGAAGTTCATACCCCCGAAGAAGGGTCGTGCACATGTCATGATGATTATCCGCGAGCTTGTTGGCTTCGAGCCTCAGGGAACCTCGACAAATATCTCGGAGGCACTGCGCTACCTTGTGGGCGTGAATAAGAAGCGCGCGACTACGTTCCTCTTGTCCGACTTTATAAATGCCGAGAGCGATATGGCGAAGCTCGATGATGCCCTCAAAATTGCATCGTCGAAGCACGACATCATGGCCATCAAGGTCTACGATGAGCGCGATAGGGAGTTGCCCAATGTAGGTATTGTGGAGGTTGTGGACTCTGAGACGGGACGTAGAGAGTGGCTCGACACCTCGTCGCGTGCTGTACGCCGCTACTGGAGTGAGAACTACGAGGAGCGCAATACTGCGATGCGCAATCTGTTGCAGCAAAATCGCATAGATATCGCTGATGTTGCGACGGGTGAGGACTATGTTGTAGAGCTTATAAAGATGTTTAAGCAACGATGAAACAACAACTTATAAATAGTGTGAGGGTGCTCCTTGCAGCGGTGATACTGGTTGTGGCGTGTGGCGTGGTGTCGCAGGCCCAGCAGCCCGTTGTCAGTGGTAGCCTGTCGAGGGAGAGTGTTGAGGTGGGTGACCACTTCGACTACTTCATCGATGTAGAGGTCGATATAGCAACCCGATGGCTGCCCCCAACATATGGCAAACTGCTCACCGATGAGCAGCGTAAGCAGGTCGACGAGGCGAAGCGCTCCATGTCCACATATAGTGAGTACAATGACGACATTATCGAGGTCATCAAGGATGACTACCCCATAGACACACTAAAGATTGAGGGCAGACGCCTCCATCTGCGCAAGCGCTATAGGCTTGCTGTCATGGAGACTGGCGATATTCCCTTTGTGCCAGTAATCGCCTACTGGGAGAAGAATCGCGAGGTGGCGGACACGCTCTACTCGCCCGATACGTTGCGCCTGCATGTCAAGGGCTACGAGGAGCTCGACACCACACTCTTCCTTAAGGCCGATGATAAGACGGGTGGCATTGTCGTGGATGACGCTGCGGTACAAAAAAAGTTGCGAGTTGAGGGACTCCACTCTCAGAAGGATATGCCCTTTATCTTTGCGGAGATTCGTGACTATGTGATATATGGCTCTATAGGCTTGATTATCATGGGTTTGATGATATGGCTGTTGGTGTGGCTCATATTGCAATATGTGCGCGAAAGCAGGAGGTCTCCACGCCCCGCTCCACAAATTCCACCACACGTTGTGGCTAACAAGGCCCTCGTGGAGTTGGGACACCGCAAGCTATGGCAGAAGGGTAAATTCAAGGCCTACTACACCGCGCTGACCTCTATATTGCGTACCTACATTTCGGGACGCTGGGGTGTCGGTGCATTGGAGATGACCACAGATGAGATTATCTTGGCTTTGCGTGATGTAGATATGCCCTCGGCAAGTCGTAGCGACCTAATCGCCATACTTCGCACAGCCGATATGGTTAAGTTTGCCAAGTCGGAGCCCGAGGCTGAGGAGAACGAGGAGAACCTAAATCGTGCGATATACTTCGTGGAGAATACGAAACTTGTGGATAATGAGCGTTATCAGGGTAAGCAAGATATTAACATTACGACAAACATCGAAGACTAATGAGACAGTTACACTACATATTCGCAACTCTTAGCCTTGCGCTTGTCGGCGTGATATTGCCCGATGATGTTGTTGCGCAGTACTATCCCGAGAGAAGGATGGTGCGCAAGGGTAATGAGCAGTTCGATGCGCGTAACTACCGCAAAAGTTACAACCTCTATCAAGATGCATACAAGGTGGACTCTACGCAGTATGAGGTGCTGTATAATCGTGCGAATGGCTACTATCACAACGCCATTGGTGCCACTTCGGAGGAGTTTAGCATTGAAGAGTCTAATGCGATGTACGAACGAATAGCTGCCGACACACTCCTTTCGGATGGGCAGCGCGCCGAGGTGTTCCGCAATCTTGGTGAGAGTCTCTTTATGCAACAGAAGTACGAGGAGGCGCTCAATAGCTTCCGCGAGTCGTTGCGCTTGAACCCCAACGATAGAGAGACAAAGTACAACTACGTGCTCACTAAGCGCATTGTAGACCAGAAGAGGGCTATGCAGAATCAGAATCAGGACCAGAATCAAGACCAAAACCAAGACCAGAATCAGAATGGTGGCGGTGGCTCTGATAGTGAGAACCAAGACCAAAATCAGGACCAAAACCAAGACCAGAATCAGGGTCATGGTCAGGGCGATGGAGAGGATCAGCAGAATAATGACGACCAAAACAACCCCGACAAAGATGATAAGCAGGAGGGTCAGGGTGATGAGCAGGATAAGGAGGGCGAGAGTGACCGCAAAGATGAGAGTGGTGACAATGACGATAACGGGGATGAGGAGCAAGATGGTGGCACTCCACAGCCTCGCGAGTTGAGTCCTGATAAGGAGCGTATGTTGGATGCTATCCAAGCTGAGGAGGACAAGACGCAGGAGAAGCTTAATGATAGCAAGAAGGGAGTCATCATCCCAGGTAAAAAGAATTGGTAGAGTATGAGTAGTTTTATCTATCCCCACATATTATGGTTGTTGGCGATAATACCGCTTATTGCCATCTACTATATCTTTGTGGCACGACGCAAGGCAACGCTCACTGTCTCCACTGTTGGTGGCAGGCGTGCGCCTCGCACATTTAGATATTGGTTGCGTCCCTTGCCCATCGTACTTCGATTGTCGGCATTGGCGATGTTTATTGTGGCACTTGCCCGCCCTGTAAATGTAGTCAATGAGCGTGAGGCAACGACAGAGGGTATCGACATTGTGCTCTCGATGGATATCTCAAGTTCGATGCTTGCGCGAGACTTCATCCCCGACCGCCTAACATCTGCTAAGCATCTTGCTGCTGAGTTTGTGGCAAACCGTCCTGGCGACCGCATTGCTGTTGTGGCATTTGCGGGCGAGGCGTTTACTCAGTCGCCGCTCACCTCCGACCAGGCAACAGTCGGAACAATGCTTTCGCGCCTGCGCAGTGGTGTTGTTGAGGATGGCACAGCGATAGGTAATGGTCTGGCAACGGCTATCAACCGTCTTCGTGAGAGTGGTGCAAAATCTAAGGTTATCATCTTGCTCACGGATGGTGTGAACAATCGTGGTCAGATATCGCCACTTATGGCGGCGGAGATAGCACGCGACATGGGCATCAAGGTGTATACTATAGGCGTGGGTACACAGGGACGTGCTCCCTATCCTGCTGTCGATATGTTTGGAAATCAGACTGTTGTAATGGCAGATGTGGAGATTGACGAGGAGCTTCTTCAGGAGATTGCCACCATGACGGGAGGTAAGTACTATCGTGCGGTAAATGATGAGGCGCTACGCAGTATATATGCCGAGATTAACGAGCTTGAGAAGAGCAAGGTTCAGGTTACTAACTATCAGACCTATGATGAGCTATTCCTGAAGTGGGTGTTGTTGGGACTACTCTTCTTGAGTTTGGAGTTTATTTTTGATAGGGTGGTACTCAGTCGCCTCCCCTAAATTAGAGCTATAGATGAGTGAGATAGGAATATTTGAATTTGCATACCCCGAAAGGCTTTGGTGGCTCTGTGCTGTTCCGCTTATCGTGGTGTTCTATTGGCTTATGGTGCTATGGACGAAGCGTAAGCTACGCCGCTTCGGTAATAGTGCTACAATGAAGGAGCTAATGCCCGACTACTCCGCAGCGAGAGGGTGGATTAAGGTGTCGCTTTTTGCCCTTGCTGTGGGCTTTGTGATTGTTGCTACGGCTCGCCCGCAGACGGGTTCAAAGCTGCGAAGCGTGGTGAGCGAGGGCCGCGAGATAGTGCTTGCGGTGGATGTCTCAAACTCTATGCTTGCTGAGGATACCAAGCCCAGCCGTATGGCACGCACGCGCTATGCTATACAGCAGCTTACGCGACATATGACAAACGACCATGTGGGCATCGTAGCCTTTGCTGATGATGTTGAGGTCTTGTTGCCCATCACCTCGGATTACAAGATGGCGGAGTCGAAGTTGCGCCACCTGTCGCCACAACTTATTGCCAATCAAGGTACCGATATCGGTGAAGCCCTTGAGGTGTCGTTGCTCTCGTTTTCGAGTAGCACGCGCAATGCGCATAACCGCGTAATAATACTCATTACGGATGGTGAGGCTCACGATGAGAAGGCCTTAGAGGTTGCCCAGCGCGCCAAGGAGGAGGGTGTTATCATCTGTTGTATTGGTATTGGCACGCCTGAGGGTACTACGCTCAAGGTTGATGGTCAGATGATAGAGGACGAGGATGGCAAGATGCTTGTGACGAAACTCAATGAGCCGTTGCTTAGCGAGATTGCCGCTACGACGGGTGGTATCTACATTCGCTCTTCGGACGCTAAGTTTGGTCTCGATGAGGTTATCGCTGAGCTCGACAACCTTGAGTCATCGCTCCTTATTCGTCGCAACTTCGAGGAGTATGACGAGGAGTATATGTGGTTCTTGGGTGCGGCGCTACTGCTGCTTGTTGTCGAGAGCCTTGTGCTCGGTCGTCGCAACCCGTTGCTTAGGGGTATTAAGCTCTTCGATTAAGTTAAAAACAACATAAAAAATTATATCAACTTTAAAACACTACTACTATGACAATTAGAGAGTTGGAACCCAAACTTATTTGGGAGCAGTTTGATGACATCACACGCGTTCCCCGCCCCTCAAAGAAGGAGGAGAAGATTATTGCATGGCTCGAGGAGTTTGCCATAAAGCATGGCTTCGAGCATGAGACAGATGCCACAGGCAATGTTGTTATCCGCAAGGCGGCAACAGCGGGCTATGAGAACCGCCCCGCAGTGATTCTTCAGTCGCACATGGATATGGTGTGTGAGAAGCGCTCTGACGTAGAGTTCGACTTCGAGAACGACCCCATCCGCACCTTTATCAAGGATGGTTGGGTATATGCTGAGGGCACTACGCTTGGTGCTGACTGCGGTATCGGTATGGCAGCAGCCTTGGCAGTATTGCTCGATGAGAGCTTGGAGCACCCCGCAATTGAGGCACTCTTTACTGTAGACGAGGAGACAGGTCTTACAGGTGCCTTTGGTCTTGGCGAGGGCATGCTCACTGGTAAGTATCTTATCAACCTCGACTCTGAGGATGAGGGTGAGCTCTTCATTGGTTGCGCTGGAGGTATCGACACCGTAGCACACATGGAGTATGAGACCGAGGAGGTGCCTGAGGGTTATGCCTTTGTGCGTCTTGAGATAGGTGATTTGTTGGGTGGTCACTCTGGCGATGATATCGACAAGGGTCGTGCTAACTCAAATAAGCTCCTTGCCCGCTTCCTCTACAACGCTATTGACACCTTCCAGGTTGTGCTTGCCGACTTCAATGGTGGTAACTTGCGCAATGCTATTCCTCGTGAGGCATACGCTGTTGTGGGTGTTCCCGCAGAGTCTAAGGAGGACTTCGAGGAGCGTTACTTGGAGTTTGGTCAGTCGTTGATGGAGGAGTTTAAGCACACTGAGCCCGATATGCGCTTTGCTGTTGAGGATGTTGAGAATGCTCCCGAGGTTATCATGAGCAATGATGATCTCTGCTACTTGCTCCTCACACTTGTAGGTCTTCCCAATGGTGTTTTGGCAATGTCGTTTGCTATGCCAGGTCTCGTGGAGACATCTTCAAACCTCGCATCTGTTAAGTTCAACCACGAGGAGTGCAAGATTACTGTAACAACATCGCAGCGCTCATCTGTTGAGAGTGCTAAGCTCTATGCTGCACAGACCATCGAGTCTGTATTCTACCTCTCAGGCTTCGATGTAGAGCACTCTGACGGCTACCCAGGTTGGGCTCCTAACCCCGACTCACAGTTGCTTAAGACATCTGTAGATTGCTATCGTCGCCTCTTCGATGCAGAGCCTAAGGTGCGTGCTATCCACGCTGGCTTGGAGTGTGGCCTCTTCCTTGAGAAGTACCCACACCTCGAGATGGTATCGTTCGGTCCTACCTTGCGTGGCGTACACTCGCCCACCGAGCGTCTTGAGATTGCGACTGTAGATAAGTTCTGGAAGTTGCTCGTTGAGTTGCTTAAGGTTATCGAGTAAAAGAGACATAATGTGGCAACACTCTTTGATGTGTTAAATACGCTCCGCTCGGGTGTGGCCACTTTTCGAACGTTAACACCACGGCATATTACCTCTGATATGATATATGTAGGTAATAATGCTGTGGTGTGTCGTTGTGAGGTGGCGGGACGTGATTGTGCACTTAAGTGCTATTCGCGCAGGCGTCGTAATGCCCATGCTATATATGGCGATGCCTATTTTTCGTGTGAGCTCTTAGTGCACACCATCGTTGGTGCCTCGGAGTATGTCGATGTTGTAGTCTTGCCGTGGATTGAGGGAGAGACGATGAGCAGTTACTTTCGTACGCCAGGCGTAGATTATCGTCAACTATCGCTCTCTTTCGATAGGTTTGCGCTTGATATATTAGGTGGTGAGGGTGCTCATGGCGATATAAAACCTGAGAATATCGTTATTCTGCCCGATGGCAACATGCGTCTTATTGATTACGATTCGGCATGGCTGCCGGGCTTCAAGCAGAGCGATATGGAGGAGGCGGGTACGCCATTTTTCAGCCATCCGCTATGCAATAAGCGCCCTTTCGACAAGAGTATAGATGACTTCTCCATAGCCTTGCTAAGCACGATGCTTGCCGCG
>JAZRAW010000043.1:0-21227 GCA_045634765.1 Alistipes sp. | reverse complement strand
TTTGTCATTTCAAAACTTTACACTATATTTGCAACCGCTTACGAGCAACGATTGAGCTATGGTGTAACGGTAACACAGCAGATTTTGGTTCTGTTATTCTGAGTTCGAATCTCGGTAGCTCAACCAAAGAGTCCAACAAGCACCACTCTATCAGATGGTTTGCATGTTGGATTTTTTTTGTATCTTTGTAGCAAATATATACTTTATGTCCTTTCCAATAGAAAATAAGCTTGTTGTTGCTGTCTCTTCGTCAGCACTATTTGACCTCTCTGAGTCGGACAAGATATACAACGAGTGTGGTCTCGATGAGTATCGCCGCTATCAGGAGCAGAACATCGACGTACCCTTAGCCAAGGGTGTGGCGTTTCCCTTCGTAAAGCGACTACTCAGTTTTAACGAGATATTTGCCGAGGAGCACCCCGTAGAGGTAGTGCTTCTATCACGCAACTCTCCTGAGACAGGTCTCCGCGTATTCCGTACCATCAAGCACTATGGTTTGGACATCACACGCGCCTCATTCTTTTCGGGAGAATCGCCATATAAGTATCTCCCAGCATTCAATGCATCGCTCTTTCTGTCAGCTTCGGAGCGCGATGTTAAGCGTGCGTGTGATGCTGGATATGCTGCGGGTCGCGTACTCGACAGCGAGGTGCTCGATGATAGCACCGACAACGAGCTGCGCATAGCCTTCGATTTCGATGGCGTGATTGCTGATGATGAGTCTGAGAAGATATATAAGGAGCAGGGATTGCAGGCCTTTCATATTCATGAGGCATCGACACAACGTCCTCTTGACCCAGGCCCCCTTGCAGACCTACTCATGAAGATTTCGAACTTGCAGAAGCTCGAAACACAACGTATTGCAAACGACCCAGAGTATCGCCGTTGGCTCAAGATATCTATAGTTACTGCGCGTAACGCGCCTGCACACGAGCGCGTGGTGAACACACTAAAAAGCTGGGGTGTTGAGGTTACCGAGGCATTCTTCCTTGGTGGCATCTCGAAGGATAGAGTGCTCGAGATTATGCAACCGCATATCTTCTTCGACGACCAGATGTCGCACCTCGACCATTTGCGCACAGTCCCCGGTGTGCATATCCCAATGGGAATTGCTAACGAATAACAAAACACAAACAATATACAAATTTACCCATGAAAATTTCAAACTTTTGGCTAAAGCTCACAGTGCTAGTATTAACACTTGCCACTGTCGTGGCTTGCTCGCCAGAAATCTCCTTCACCCCTGCTTCCAAGGATGAACCAGAGGAGGTAGAGTCCCCAGACAACAATCATGGCGACGAAAAAGAGAAGGAAGAAGAGGACGGCAACGAGGAGGGCGATGAGAATCAAGATGAGGGCAACACCAACGATGGTAACACCGAGATAGATAATCCTGGCATCAACAACGACATCACCCCATGGACTGGGGCTTGGGCAAGCGATGGCGGCATGGACTCAGTAGGTTCAGATGCCGACTTCTACTACGAGGCTAACTCTTTTACGAATCGTGTTATCGTAACATTCAATGACACAACGGCTTCTGTTGAGTCATCTAATACAAATATTAAGACCAATATCTCGGGTGCATACGTCACTATCGACATGCTATCGAACAGTGTTTCGGGCGTAGAGATTATCGCGCTCGGTAAGAGCTCGGACGGTGGCCTCAAGATATACGGTGACAAGAAGTTCAAGCTCACACTCAACGGCCTCGACCTCACATCTAAGAAGGGTCCTGCAATCAACTCACAGTGCAAGAAGCGCATGTTCTTGCACCTCACAAACGGCACAACAAACCGTATTGCAGACTATTCAAACTACACCGATGACGCATACACCCTACCCGGCTCATACGATGAGGACCGCAAGGGCACCCTCTTCTCAGAGGGTCACATCATCGTAAGCGGTCAGGGTGCACTCGTAGCTGAGGGTAATTACAAGCATGCTATCGCTACCGATGGCTACTACTATCAGCGTCCTGGTGTCACCATTGCTGTTACAGCGGCAGCCAAAAATGCGCTCCATATCAAGGGTGATGAAGAGGATATGATTGGTGCATGGTTCAACGGTGGCATGTTCTACGCACGCGTAGCAAGCACAGCGGGCAAGGGCGTTAAGTGCGACTACGACATCGTTATCGATGGCGGCAAGTTTGATATCGAAACATCGGGCAATGCTGAGTATGACAGCGCCGAGGCAGACACATCTTCTGCTGCGGACATCAAGAGCGACACACATATCGAGATCAACGGTGGCAACATTGTGTTCAAGTCAACGGGTACGGGTGGTAAGTGTATCAACTGTGACGGCTCACTCACTATCAATGGCGGCAACCTCAACCTTACAACAACAGGTAAGCGCTACGAATACAACAAGAACACTACATCTTCACCCAAGGCAATCAAGGTTGACGGTGCACTCATCGTTAATGGCGGCGTAACTGATATCAATGTTACTGGCGCAAGCGAGGGCTCTGAGGGCGTGGAGAGTAAGTCTACAATCACTTTCAACGGCGGTGAGATGATGGTTAAGTCGTACGATGACGGCATCAACGCAAAGTCGGATATCACAATCAACGGTGGCAAGATATACACCTACGGCACAAACAACGACGGTATGGACTCTAACGGCACACTCAACATGAAGGGCGGCTTGGTCATTAGCGTAGGTGGCAATGCTCCTGAGACAGGTGTCGATGTAGACGTTAGTAGCAACTGGAAGATTAGTGGTGGCACAATGATTGGCTTCGGCGGCTCGATGATGGCATCGCCATCAACTGCAAGCAGCCAGTGCATGTTGGTATACAACGGTCTCTCAGCAACTGCAGGTCAGGTATTTACACTCCTCGACTCAGAGGACAATATTATTGTATCGTTCGAGTACCCATTGACTAAGAATGGTGCTACAATACTACTCTCTTGCCCCGAGATTGTAAAGAACAACACATATAAGGTATGGCAGGGCGGCACTATCACTAACCCCGCAGACGAATGGTTGTATTGGTCTATCGATGGCACAATGACAGGCGGCTCCGAGCTAAATAGCTTCACACCCACAAGCACTATCACTACCATTGGCACTTCATCAGGCGGTGGTCCTGGTGGTGGCGGCGGCGGTGGCTGGCCTGGCGGTGGTGGCGGCTGGCCTGGCGGTGGATGGTAGCAGTACACTCCAATAATACAGTGAGGATGTTTAACAATGTTTGTTCAGCATCCTCACTCTCTTTTTATACAATAGCTTATATAAATAAGGTATCAGCAGCGATGCGTAACCACATATTGAAATTGAATAAATTCGAATATTTTTAGACATTCTAAAACCATGTGAATGGGTATTTATACTTATAAACAGCATTAAAATAGAGAAAAAAGGTCATTTTGGGCATTTAATTGAAAAATATACGATATATTTGTGCAATTGTGGTCAAACCTCAAGCGATGCCACTAAATGACTTCACCGATAACACATCGCCCAATAAAGCGATATTCTCGATGAATAGTTAACCAAACAGTAGTCACATAACGACTACACGAACGACTTAATTTATGAAGGAAACCCTACAGATTTTGGACCCCCTTGACCCCAATTTGGGACAGGGTGAAATGACACTTGTTAACATCATCTTGGCACTTGTTATGTTCGGTGTCGCACTGGGCATAAAAGTTGACACATTCAAAGATGTTTTCCGTTACCCTAAATCTATTATCTCAGGATGCCTATTGCAGTGGGTGGCACTACCTCTTGTAACTCTCTGCGTTGCATTGGCATTCAACAGCCTAATCACCCCAATGGTTGCATTGGGCATGATTCTCGTGGCATCGTGCCCTGGTGGTAACATTTCGAACTTTATGTCATCATATGCCAAGGGTAACATCGAGCTCTCGGTTTCGATGACAGCGGTTACAACAGCATTTGCACCACTTATCACACCGCTCAACTTTTGGCTATACGGCACACTATATTGTAATATTGTGAGCATAAACAACGAGATACCTACACTCGTAATCCCATTCGGCGATATGTTCCAACAGATTATGCTCTTGTTAGGTATTCCCATTATTGCAGGTATCGCCTTTGCTCACTACTTTCCAAATGCAACAAAACGTCTTCTTAAACCATCACAGATACTCTCTATTATTCTCTTCATGGGCATGGTAGCAGTATCATTCACAAAGGTTGTAAGTTCACTTCAGGGTCACGAGGCTAAGGTATGCGACTTGTGCAACGCCACAATTATCCCATCTGTAACACTCGAGGGTGTGATTATGGCAGTTGTATGCGCCTTTGTGGTGGTTATCGCACACAACTTATGCGCGCTCAGCACAGGCTTTGGTGGTGCTACACTTCTTCGCCTACCCAAAGCTGACCGCAGATCTATGACCATCGAGGTGGGTATTCAGAACTCAGGTCTTGGACTTATCCTCCTATTCAACGATAAAATCTTCGACCCAATCATATGGGATAACAACGGAGGTATGGTCTTCATCACTGCTATATGGGGCGTATGGCACATCATTTCAGGCCTCATCACTGCATCTATCTTCCGTCGTACTAAACTAGTGTAACTATGGCAAAAGAGAAGAAGGTTCAAGACTACGACCTTATGTACGATCTTCTACGATACTATGTAGATATCGTGATGAGATTATCATACCGCAAGATTCAATATGTTGGAAGAGAGTTTATACCCAAGGATGGCGCTGTAATCCTTGCGCCAAACCACACCAACGCCCTTATGGACGCCATGGTAGTACTCGGCATGGACCACAGTCCAAAGGTATTCGTTGCTCGCGCCGATATCTTCCGCAATCCCAAGATTGCCAAGATATTGAAGTGGTGTAAGATTATGCCAATCATGCGCATACGCGATGGATTTGAGGAGGTCAAAAAGAATAACGAGACTATTGAGCGTGCCGTTGATGTTTTGCGCGACCGCGTCCCATTCTGCATATTCCCCGAGGGTACACACCAGGCAAAATACTCTTCACTACCCCTTGCAAAGGGTATTTTCCGCATCGCCTTCCAGGCTCAGGAACTGATGCCAGATATGCCACTTTACATCGTGCCTGTAGGCATCCGCTACGGTAGTTTCTTCCGCTTCCGCTCGACAGTGCGCGTGCAGATTGGTGAGCCAATAAACGTCGGACGATTCATCAAAGAGAACGAGGAGATGGCTCCTGCAGAGCAGATGACAGCTATGCGTGACCTTCTAACCGAACGCATCCACAAATCTATATTCCATATCCCCAACGACGAGGACTACGATGCTATCTATGAGATTTGCGCAACAGTTGTCAAGCACCAAATCAAGAACTGCAAATTCGTGGTTAACGGAAAGCGCCTTAGAGGTTTGGATGCCTATTTCGAGGCCAATAACCGCACAATACGCGAGGTTCTGCGCCTCAAAGAGTCCAACCCTGAGGTGGCAGCAGAGCTTATAAGATTGAGCAACGAGGCATATAAGGAGCGCACGTCTAACTCTATTAGCCTAAAATCGGTAGCTGCAAAGCATGGCCTTGCATCTCGCATCATGCAGATGATATTCTTTATCATCAAGTTGCCATACACCATCCCTGCATCTATTCTCACACTACCTATGGTGTGTGTTGTGAAGTTGCTCTTTACACGCATTAAGGATCACGCCTTCCGCAACTCAATCCGCTTTGTGATTAACCTCGTAATGTGGCCTATACTCATGACAGCATATTCGGCTATTGCCTACATATTCCTACCATGGCAGTGGGCTCTACTAATCACGTTAGCACTACTACCTGCGCCCATCATAGCACAGGAGTCATGGCGCTTGTTGCGACTTCTGAAGTCCGACATAAAACTATGTTTCAACAAACCATTGCGTGATAAATACTCTAAGATTATAACTCTATTCACACAAAACAACTAACTATGATTAAGAGACTTACGACATTGACTGTAGCAATACTTGCGTCAATGAGCCTATATGCCCAAACCAGCAACCAAGAGGTTAACCCCGAGACTACTAACACCACTACAGAGAAGTCCGAAATTATAAAGACAGGTTACAACTTTGGACCCCTTCCCGCCGTAGCATTCGATGCAGATAAGGGTTTTCAGCTCGGCGCCCTATTGAATATCTACGACTTTGGCGACGGCTCTACCTACCCAAACACACGCCAGCAGTGGTACTTCGAGGCCTCGTTCTTCACCAAGGGCTCGCAGCTATTCGTAGTGTCGTACGATAACCGCTTCCTTATCCCTGGTGTACGCTGGTCTACAGCGCTCACAATCACCAACGATAAGGCTATGGACTTCTATGGTTTCAACGGCTATATGTCGTATTACGACCACGAGAAGGTGGCGTTGGGTAAGGATAAGACAAACCTCGACAACTACATCTACACACCCAAGTATCGCATCAACCGCCTCGCAGTACTCTTCAAGAGCGACTTCGTAGGCAACATTTGGGATAACAAGTTCTTCTGGGAGGCTGGCTACCACCTTAGCTACTTCAAGCAGGGATACAAAAACCAGAGCGCACTCAACCTCGACAAGATTAACAAGAATAAGGCTCCCGAGAAGATGTTCCCAGCAGACGAGCCCACAATTTTTGACCAGTATCGCCGTTGGGGAATAATCTCGGATGACGAGGCCTGGGGAGGTCTCAACAGCACCGTACGCCTCGGCTTGCTATTCGACACACGCGACAAGGAGGGCGCCCCCTCACGCGGTATCTGGGCAGAGGCACACATGATTCTCGCCCCCAAGTGGTTGGGCACTACTAACCCCTACTACCGCTACTCAGCAACCTTCCGTCACTATGTCCCCATCGTGAAGAACGACATCCTAACTTTCGCATATCGTCTTAACTATGAGGGTACCTTCGGCAAGGATGCACCCTACTATGTGTTGCCTTACATCACTACCGTAGGTCAGACTTACGACCGTGATGGCATGGGTGGCTACCGCACTATTCGAGGTATCATGCGTAGCCGTGTTCAGGGTTTGGATATGGCATCGTATAATGCCGAGTTGCGCTGGCGCTTCGTATCGTTCACACTCTGGAAGCAGAACATATCATTCGGCTTGAATGTCTTCTCTGATGGTACAATGGTGACCAAGGGTCGTGATATGTCGTTCCGAGGTGATGAGCAGTATCGTGCAGAGTATGATGAGTATATGGCACAGGGTACAGAGGCCGACCGCCCACACATCACCGTTGGTGGTGGCTTGCGCTTCATCATGAACCAGAACTTCATTGTGGCTTTTGAGTATGGTCTGCCCGTTGGCCAACTACGCAAGCAGGATGGTAAGGGTGCCTTCTACATCAACACAGGCTACCTATTCTAAACAACACCCACACAACATAGAGGGCTGTCACGTCATGTGACAGCCTTTTTTCATGGTATCGAGAACCAAATGATTAAAATTATTGCGTATATTTGGTGGTTTTGTATAAAAATAGTATATTTGCGAAAGCGAATAATTATAACTATGCGGAAGCTCTACATCATAGCGGGTTGTAACGGTGCTGGCAAGACAACAGCATCTTACACTATGTTACCCGAGTTGTTGCACTGTCACGAATTTGTTAATGCCGACGAGATTGCTCGCGGATTATCACCTTTCAACCCCGACAGCATGGCCATCGAGGCAGGACGCCTTATGTTACGCCGCATCAACGACCTCTTAGAAGAGGGCTCTGATTTCGCCTTCGAGACAACACTTTCAACACGTACATATCAGAAGTTTATTGACCGTGCACACGAGCGTGGTTATTTCGTATCGTTACTCTACTTTTGGTTGCCCACGCCCGAACAAGCTATTCAGCGCGTGGCAAAGCGTGTGAGCCTCGGAGGTCACAACATTCCAACAAACACCATTTGTCGACGCTATGAGAGCAGCATGCGTAACCTCACTTCGCTCTACATCCCCATTTGCGACTATTGGGTAATCTACGACAACTCGACTGCCGAGGGTGTCAAAAAGATTGCATATGGCGCAAAGAGCGAAATAAAAGAGGTTGTTGACCCGTTAGCCTACCAAAAGATTTTGAGTTATGAGTGAGTTTGAAATAAGAGAACTTCAGGAACGTATCGACGCAGGCATACTCCTTGCCCAACGTCGCCTTATTGAGCGCACGCGCAAAGATAATGGCGACCTCGTGGTCATGCGCGACGGCAAAGTTGTACGCCTAACGCCCGACCAACTTCTTATAAAGCAGTAGCACACCCCACAAAATGGTGTCGCTACACAATTAGATATCATCATTACATAGGGCAACTACCCCACCATATGCGCATGAGGCACAATGCGCGTAATACTCAGTGAATTCACGCTATAACGTCACTCCTCCGAAGAGATTTTGAAGCCCAATTTTGTAATCAACTTCAGCGTCTCAAGCGCCGTACAACGATCATACTCTCGCTCCTCCTCTGGGAGCTCCTCATACGCTACAAGACAAGGGTGGGTCTTCAAACTATCACTACGCTCAACACCCCATCTCCAGCCCTGCTTAATGCGATTTTGCGCCCACACTTCGTGCACATTCTTCGCCATAAGCTCAACAAGCATATCCATACCCTCGGGCAACTGAATATCACTCGTATCCATTGGTTGTGGCACATAACTACTCTTCATCCTCATCATAGTTTTATGTAAAGGTAGAAACTATTTACCAAAACAACAAACATTTTTTCGGAATTCTCAGTTTTTTAGGCATAATTCAATCTCAAACCGAGGATGTGACGATATGAGATACCACAACCCAAAGGCTCTATGAGCCACCATGCTATGCCATTCATGGAAACAAAAAAATGGATGACCTTCTCAGATCATCCTTGGCGGTATGGACGGGACTCGAACGACAAAGTCGTAGAGCCGATACCATCAAGCGTAGGGCGAATGCCCGAGCAATAAACACACACTATCGGCTCAACCCGAATTCAATGAGTAGTGCCGACCATGACGTGTATATCAGCCATGCAAGATAGCGGGGTATTGCGTAGCAATGGGTTGTGATATATTGTGACATGAGCTTGCTCGTATGTCATAATATATCACGACCCAAAGGCTCCACAAGAGCCACCCCGCTATGCCATTCATGGAAACAAAAAAAAGGATGACCATTTAGATCATCCTTGGCGGTATGGACGGGACTCGAACCCGCGACCCCCTGCGTGACAGGCAGGTATTCTAACCAGCTGAACTACCACACCTTTTAGAACCATGCAACCTTTATTTCTCGATTGCGAATGCAAAGGTAGCACTTTTTTTTTATCCTGCAAATTTTTCGATTACTTTTTTTTAGAAAAATTATTCTTTTCTAAAAAACGAAAATTGAACACTACCATAACTTCTTGTTTGCCAGTAATATGGCATATCACTCACATTCTGTTCTTTAGAGTGCTCGAATATCAACATACCATCTTCGCGTAGTAGGTTACGCTCGAAGACAAGACGTATCACCTCCTCGCTACCCTCTAAATCGTATGGAGCATCCGAGAAGATAAGATCGAACTGCTTGGTGCAACTCTTAAGATAGAGAAAGACATTAGCCTTAACAGCATAGAAATTCTCAAACTTAAGATCATGCGCCGTTTGGCGGATAAAGTTGTGGTGCACACTATTCACCTCAATGGATGTCACACTACGCGCATCACGCGATGCAAACTCATAGCTTATAGAGCCGGTACCAGAAAAGAGGTCGAGAACATCCAACTCCTCAAAGTCTACAAGGTTGCCAAGGACATTAAAAAGGTTCTCCTTTGCAAAGTCTGTAGTTGGGCGAGCACGCAGATTGCGAGGTGGCACTATGGTGCGGCCACGATATCTTCCACTGATTATTCGCATACAAAATTCTTAAATAGTCGTTTCAATAATTTTTGAAGGCGTTTGACATCGCCCCTCGCGCACGCATACATATCATATATATTGTATACACTATTGAGCGTAGCCAAATAGTAGAGCACATCTGCATCTGTTTTACACTCAAAAGCCTCGGCAAAACGCAATCTACCCCTATATATGCGCACATAGAGCACTCCATCTTCGAGGTGGATGATGCTGCCCTCGACGGGAACATCGCCCTCAAGGAGTGGCGATGTAAAGATAACACCTATAGGGATAAGCTCCTTAAGCTCGTCAAAACACTTCTGGGACATAGCCATAACCGCTATGATACCCTCCTTGTCAACGCTATGCACGACACACTCACTAATAGTGGGAGCAAGCCCCAACTCAATGAGGTAGTCTGCAGCATGCTCAACATCGAAAAACTCCGTAGGGACAAGTGTTGTCTTTGGGGTCAACACTACAGCCTCTACGCTCTGTGAAGCACTCTGCAACGCTGCATCTATAGCAGTGCCAGAAAAAGAGTGTCCACCCGACTTTAGGCGGATGGACACATTATTCAACGATGTTTGCGTCATGATTATTTTGCGCTACCACCCCAGTTACCTGTCTCGTTAGTAGGCTCCTCAAGGCTACCGAAAGTAACGCCGAAGAACTCATGATCTACTGGGATAGGATGGTTGTCACCAAACATATACTTATCCTTACGCTCGAATGTCGCCTTAACACCATCAGCTTTCATCTTCTTAAGATCCTCGTTAGCCTCCTGGTGGTTAATCCAATATACGAACTGGTCGTTGATCTCGTTCCAATACTCCTGGTTGTAGGTCTTAGTATCGATGAACTTGATATATGGAGCGTGGCAACGAATCAAGTGAGTGCGATATGCACCAGCCTCATATGTAATTGTATCGAGCTGGAACTCCTCCTGGTTGTCAGTGAAGGGGATGTAACGCAAGTTGCGAATCTCCTCCTCGCTAAGACGGCACTTACCGAATGCGTCATCAAACACAGTGTCACGAACTGCAACAGTTACAATACGCTCGTTAACCCAATTAGGATTATTCTTAAGCTCGCGCTCACGAATCTCAGCAAAAGACTCATGGTAAACAGAGTCATCACCTACCTTCTCCCAACCACCGAGGTTGTTCTCATCGTAAATCTGGCTGCGATACTCCATTGTACCATTCAACGCAAAGTCGATAAGTTCATCCCAGTTAGTTGTAAACTCCTTCTTAGGATTGCAATCGCGATAAGCCTGAACGAGCTTAATGATGTGCTGCTCCTTCTCGACAACCTCTGCAGTGCGCTCCTCAAAATGCTTCTCAAACTGAATGGGTGTTGACACCATTGACCAAATCCACCAGCCAAGAGCTGCTACAACTGCCACCATAACTAAAGTAGCAACAGTTACAATTGATTTTTTCATTTTGTTATTAATTTTTATTAAGTTTGTATCGCAAATAAGTTATGTTCAAAATACGAGGCATATGCATAGCACACATATTTCGCATCAAATTTACGCAAAATTATCGGTTGACGCAACTTTTAACCAAAAAAAAATAATAGAAAAGTTATCCGAATGGGTAACAGAGCCAGACTACGAGACTATTTTTTTGCTTAATGGATACGCCGGAACTGGTAAAACAACCATTATTGCGGCCTTTGTTGCAGCACTCAACGAGTTGGGTATCAAAACAATACTCTTAGCGCCAACAGGTCGTGCAGCCAAGGTGCTATCGCATTATGCGCAAAAGGACGCATTCACCATACACAAGAAGATATATCGAGAGCGCACAACGGCTGATTACGAATCAAAGTTCTCGCTCGACTACAACAAAGACAAAAATGTAGTCTATATCGTTGATGAGGCCTCGATGCTTTCTACATTCTCATCCGAGGGTGCTACATTTGGTTCGGGCAATCTTCTGGATGACCTAATTAAATATGTAAGAAGCGGCAAAGAGTGTCGCTTAATGCTCGTGGGTGATGATGCTCAGCTTCCCCCCGTAGGCATAGACTACAGCCCTGCACTCGACCCCGCAGAGCTACTACCATACGGCAATGTCGACTACAACACCATGGATGAGGTGGTTCGCCAAACACAGGACTCTGGCATCCTTTTTAACGCCACCATGCTGCGATGCATGTTAGAGAATCGCCTATATGAGATACCCCGCTTTGACATGTCATACCCCGACTTCCGCAGTGTACAGGGTGGCGAGTTACTTGAAGCATTAGAGGAGTGTTACTCGAAGTATGGACGCGATGAGACTATTGTTATCACACGCTCAAACAAGCGCGCCAATCGATATAACGAGGGCATACGCAGATATAATCTCTCTGCCGAGGAGGAGATTGAGAGTGGCGATATGCTCATGATTGTAAAGAACAACTACTTCTATGCCGAGCACGATGAACACTCTCCAATGTCTTTTGTAGCAAATGGCGATGTCGTGCGCCTTAAACGCATACGCAGATTTGAGGAGTTTTACGGCTTTAGGTTTATTGATGCCGTGGTGGAGTTTCCCGATTATGACAACTACACCATGGAGGCAAAGGTTATGCTCGATACTTTGGCATCTGAATCACCCTCTCTCACACGCGAGGAGAGTCGCAAACTATTCTACGAGGTGGAGAAAGACTACGAAGATATAAAGTCGCGCACAAAACGCTATCGCGCCATTCGCGAGAACTGCCACTTCAACGCCATGCAGGTGAAGTTTGCATATGCCGTAACATGCCACAAAGCTCAGGGTGGTCAGTGGAAAGCGGTCTTTGTAGATAGGTGTCTATTTGGTGACGAGGAGATGTCGAAGGATATGATGAGGTGGCTCTACACAGCTATTACGCGCGCAACGGAGCGAGTCTACCTCGTCAACTTCGATGAGAAGTTCTTGGACAACGAGGGCAATACGAGAAAGCAAGAATGGTAATTAGCACTACTACATAAGTTGTTGTCAAGGTGGTGCAGATGTGTCGCCGACATGAAAACGCCCCGAATTAGGAGTACTACGTAGTACGTCCAATTCGGGGCTTTGATTTAAGTGGCGCTGTGCCACTATACAACTATTAGTTGAATGTAGGAAGGAATGAGTACTTAGATGAATACTCAAGGTGCTGCTCAACATACTGGCTGTCATAGCTGATTGTTACGTCAACAATGTTGCCAGCTGCATCGTATACAGGGTGGTAGTTGGGGTTAACGAAGCCACCATAAGGCTCAATATTGAGTGCCTGGTTACGAGCGATAACTTCTGCATGGAATACAGGGTCAACCTTTACAGCATAGTTCTCTACAAGAGCCTTACCAGCCTCGTAGTCACCCTCAGACTTAATGCGCTGAACCTCGCAGAGAAGCTCACCAAAGAGCTCGCGGAGACGCACGAAGTCGTTAACAACAACATAGTGCTTGCCATCAACCTCAACAATCTCGATTACGTTCTCGGCCTTACCCTTCTCGTAGCACCACTCAGCAATAAGCTTACGGTTACGCATGTGCGACTCCTCAACATCCTTGCCGAGCTCGATACGAGAGAGCTGTGTCTGCATACCGTTCATGATATACTTGCTATACTGTGCCCATGCAACGTCGAGTGTTGGGATAAGACCAATCTCAACGAGCTTCTCATCACCGAGGTAGTAGAGTGCAAAGAGGTCTGCACGAGCCTCCTCAAGTGTAGATGAGTAGGTGCGAAGCTCATCACCCTTAGTGCCAGGAGCGAGCTGACCTGAACCGTGACCAAGACACTCGTGAAGGTCAGTATGGAGATCATCAGAGAGCTTACCATAGAGGCGCATACGCTCACGATCCTCCTCACGGAGTACGAACTCCTCATTGAAGCCGTTACCCTCAGCAGCCTTAGCATATGCATAGGTAATGTTATCGATAGTCACAGACTTTGAACCATGCTCCTTACGAATCCAGTCAGCGTTAGGAAGGTTGATACCGATAGCAGTTGCGGGATAGCAGTCACCACCAAGCATTGCTACAGTGATAACCTTAGCAGATACACCCTTAACCTCCTCCTTACGGTATGCGGGGTTGATGGGGGCGTTATCCTCGAACCACTGTGCATTAGCTGCCATAATCTCTGTACGCTTGCAAGCCTCAACATCGCGGAAGTTTACTACAGACTCCCATGAAGCCTTGCGACCAAGAGGATCACCATAGCTCTCGATAAAGCCATTTACGAAGTCTACGTTAGTATCGGTATCGCGCACCCAAAGTACGTTATACACATCAAAGAGCTTAAGATCACCTGTACGATAGTAGTCGATAAGAGCACGAACATACTCACGCTGTGTGGGGTTAGCAACCTGCTCAGCCTTCTCAAGCCAGTAGATAATCTGCTCGATTGCCTCAGAGTACATACCACCTGCATGCCATACATTCTCGAAGATTACGCCATCCTCGCCACGCATAAGCTTTGAGTTAAGACCATAAGAGATAGGCTCTGGATTACCCTCATCAGCAGCAGCCATTGCAGCGTAGAATGCCTCTACCTCCTCCTGGTTAACACCCTCATAATAGTTGTTAGCCGACGCTGTGATAACATCTACGCCAGCCTTCTGGTTAAGACGAGAAGCATAGAGCTCAGAGTCAAAAATAATACGACAAAGTAGCTCATCCTCCATCTGACGATTTGTGTCGTTGATGTAGAGTGCGAGCTGCTCGCGGAACCAAGGCTCAGAGAACTCAGGTATAAACTTGTCATTTGAGTAGTGGTGGTGGATGCCATTAGCAAACCACATCTTCTTTAAATACTTCTCAAAAGCCTTAAACTCAGCGCTCTCTGCCTCGGGTGTGTTGCGAGCCTCAAGATAGATAGTCTCGAAAGTGCGGCGAATAGCCAAGCCATACTTAAAGTTCTGATCGAAGAGGATGTCGCGACCACACTTAGCCGCCTCAGAGAGATAGTATACATACTGTTTCTCCTCAAGTGTAAGATTCTCAAATCCTGGCACCTCGTAGCGAATAACCTTAATGTCATCGAAACGGTCAACAATCCAAGGTTGCTCGGTCTCCTGGGCAGATGCCATAGTTGACACTGCAAAAACTCCCATAGCGGTAAGTCCTAAAAATTTGTTCATCATTCGTTGGTTATAGTTTATAATACAATAATCGCGGTAAAATTACAACGAAATTATGACATTGGCAAAAAAAAACCTATTAGCGTGTCATATTTACTATTTTTTTACTATATTTGTATTAATATCTTAAGAATTTAAATCGAAATTATATGCTTGGAAGAGGTATCTCAACAATAGCACTACTCATCTGCTCGAACGTCTTTATGACCTTAGCGTGGTATGGCCACATCGCCTTCAAGGATAAACTCGAGCGCTTCAGTTCACCCGAAAAGCCATTCATGCTCAAGGGTATGCTCGTTATCGTACTCATAAGTTGGGGCGTTGCACTCTTGGAGTATTGTTTCCAAGTGCCAGCAAACCGCCTTGGTAGCACAGAGTTTGGAGGTCCATTTACCCTCTGGCACTTGAAGGTTATACAGGAGGTAATATCGCTGGTTGTATTCTCGCTCTTTATGGCAATATTTCTGCACGAGGGACTCAAGTGGAACCACTATGTAGGCTTCCTATGCTTGGTGCTTGCCGTGTATTTCATCTTCCGCAAGTAATCTATTTACAAATTATATTAACTTTTTAAACTCTACAACTATGGCTGCAATGACACCTTATGAATTATCAGTATTGCGAGCTAAACGCTACAAAGAGACTGTGAAGAGCATGTGGAAGGCACAGTTAACCATTCTTATTCTATCCATATGCTCCTGCGTGTTATTACTCTTATCGGTATTAGCGGCTTTAATATATGGGTTAGAGGGCATTATCTATTTGGGATTAATACCAATTTTTATAATGGCCCTTGTCGCATATGTATTTCAGTGGATATTTTGTAATCGAGTAGGCGACTGGGCTTACTACGCTCCACAAGAGGATCAAAAACAAGTTAGCAGAATCCATAAATCTCTGCTCACAATTCTTATAACTGGCATAGTATCAGGTGTTATAAGTAGTATAACAGATGCATTCACACCTTATTTGAATCTATCTTTAGAAGAGGCCCTAACATTCTCCTTAGTGATAGTACTCATAAGTTTAATAATATTTGCAATAGATTTAATAGCGATAATTATGCAAATAGTTGGCTTTGTTAAATTGAGTAAGTCAACAACTCTCCCAGAGAAGGCTAAGCGTGGCGCAAGGAGCATTATTTTAAACTACATTGTAGCACTTGCGTCATTAATAGTGGGTTTGCCTCTATTATTGATTGGAGTATATGGCTCTACCAACAATGAATTACTCGGCGGCATCTTTGCAATTATAAGTCTATCGGTATTGGGCATTGGAGGTATCGTTTCAATGGTTTTCAACTACCGCGGATGGTGGTTTATCAGCAAGTCGGAGCTCCCAGTTATCCAGGAGGAGACCAGATTGGAGCACGACACCGAGAACACTCTTACCTTGTAAGGTATAAGAATATAGCAGACAAAAGACCGAAAAACAGGATAATATGACCCCTAATATTGAACACACTGAAGTTGCCACAAACTGGAAGCGTGCTGTCGAAAAAATTTGGAAGAGACAGCGTGTTATGCTATGGATGATGGCTCCTGGCTTAGCACTCATTGCATTGGGTATTATATTGGCATGGATATGCATTATGGTGGAGGGTTCTCTCGTACTCGCCACATGTGCATTAATATCATCCTTAGTCGGCATTGCATTATTTTACCTTGCGCAAGTTGGCAACTACTTCATAGAGTGGTGGTTCTGCATTAACATTGGTCAATGGAGAAAGAGTGCTCCAAAGAACATACGAAGGGGTATACTCTTATATTTTATTGGTCTTCTTATCTCTATTATCCTTACATTGGTAAGTCATATAAGTTCGTATCTATATCTCATACCCATTCCATACCTATATGTTATAATTGTAACCATTGTCAACACCATATTATCAATATCTGGTCTACTTGCTATTGTTGCCGCTATTTTGCAACTTGTGGGACTATTCAAAATGCGAAACAACATGGACATGCCCACAAATGTGCGAAAGGGTGCAACCAGCATTCTAACACACTATGTTATAAAGTATGGCGCTATGATTATTGGTGGCATATTCATTTCGGTTGCCATCACATGGCTAATGGTTAGCGCATGGTGGGGTACGACATTTGGACAAATTGAAAATATCTATGACACATTCACAGCAGCTATTGATATTGTTGAATCTGTTGACTCTGGAGAGAAAAATGCACTAACTGGGGTACACGACTTTATGTATGGCGAATATGAGAGTGGCACAGATGATACCGTAGACACATTGGTAACTGCATTTATCCTTTGGCTTGCAGGCATCAGCATTTACGCTTTCGGCTACATCACTGCGATGCTCTTCCGCTTCCGTGGCTGGAGGCTTATTTCGCAGTCAGAACTCGAGATAACTCCTAAAGCAACTGTATACGACAATGTCAATGATATATATGTTGCTGAAGTAGTGGAGGAGGAATCCACCGAGGTGGTGAGCCAACAAGATGGAGACACCATTATTTAGTAGCCATCAACTTTGTCAAGGCAATCTGCCTTAGCAAATGACGATACGTTTAATCAATTAGGGGCTGTCCAAATGGACAGCCCCTAATTACTATAAGATTATAGAGTGAACCTCTACCCTATTAATGTGAGTGTGAGTGACCGTGGTCGTGTGAGTGGCTGTGACCACCGCAGCAGTCATCTGTGCACTCGCTCTTCTTGGTCTGCTCAGCACAGTCACCGCAGCAACCAACCTCTGCATTAATCTTAATCTTTGCGAAAGCCTTAATAAGGTTATCGTCATTTGTCTTTGCGGGATCGTAGGTTACAGTAACAGTCTTAGATGGAACATCTACCTGTACATCCTTCACACCCTTCTCGTAAGGAATGGTGTTAGTAACCTTCTTTGCACAACCCTCGCAGTCGATATCGGTTACGAATGTTGTTGTTACGGTCTGCTTACCACCCTTCTTAGGCTGCTGTGCGTCAGCTACTGCTACGCTGAAAAGTGCTACAAAAAGCACCAAAATAATCTTCTTCATATTCAATATAGTTTTATTAAGTTAACGTATGTGTTTTATAAATATTATACCTATTTGCAATTTGTTGTCAGAAGCAGTTAGATACAACGCTCGGTAAAATTGACTGCTTATCACAACAAATTAGTAGATATTTAGTCGGAGACCAATATAGAACTTACGACCCATGAGAGGGCCCCATACTGCCGACGAGTTAAAACCTGGGGCATAGGGGGTATCACCACCGAGGATGGGAGCCTGACCGTGACCATTGTGACCCTGCATATAGTTAGCAATGTTCTCACAACCGAGGTAGAGGGTAAGGTTACTTACTTTGTAGCTTACCTGTGCGAAGAACATAGGATATACGGGCGAAAGGTTGGGATTCTCGGTTGCACTAACCAAGTCGCCAGTGAGCTCTGGAAGGCGAACAGGACCATTGAGCTGCGCTGTGGCATCAAACACCCAACGACCTACAGCATACTGAATATTGACAAGACCCTTATAGCGTGAAGTAAGAGGACGCTCTACAAGCACCTTTTCACCATTCTCCTGCTCCAATGTAATCTTAGCGTTGGTATAACGGAATGTAGCAAAGAGGTCAAAACCACGGAATGGGGTCCAGTTGAAGTCCACCTGATAGTTATCCGTAAACGAACGCTCATGGCTATTGTAGATAGCAATGGTGTTGTTAGCTGTCTCCTGATCGAATATCATAGTGTTGAAGAACTGTGTGCGGAAGTAGTCGAAGCTAATGGTAGCCATATCATCACCCGCAAGAGGGAAGGTCTGCGAGATGCTACCACCCACTGTCAACGCCTTCTCCATATCATCGTCGAGACGATTCAAATCGAGAATCTCACGCGATGTAGTCATCATCCAGATGTTATCCGTAACGAGGTTCTGACGACGCGAACCAAGACCTGCAGAGGCACGCAACGTAGTACGAGGAGTGATGCTCCAACGGATGTGGGCACGAGGTGTCACGATAAACTCATTCTTAGCATTAGGGATGTAGTAGTTATCGCCCACGATAGCGTAATCGCCACGAATACCCGCTACAAGCGAGAATTTCTCCTCAATCTGGAAGGTATACTCAGCAAAGATACCAGGCTCCATAATCGAACTATTATTCTTCATACTCCATGCGTAGCCATCGTTAGAACCGAAATGCGAGTAGTTGTCGTCCATCATGCGAGCATAGTACGAAGCACCAGCATTGAGCGATGAGCGCTGTGTGAAGTAGTGTGCATATGTGATGTTGAAGCGGAAGGTATTCTCCAAGACATCGACCTTGCTACGACCAAAATATGAGTCGGTGAGGTAGTTGTCGTAGTCGAAAATCATCGCCACGTTGTTTTGCACAGCATCTGCGGGATCACCCGTAAACGTACGCTCGTAACCCACTGGAATACCCGCCTTAACATAAGCGTTGATATTGCGGTTGTGGATAGCCGAGCCATAAATGTTAGACTCGAGGTTATTAACCATCTCCTCGTAGAGGTCCTTCGAATAACCCATCTGACCACCGAGACGGTTCTCGTTAACCACCTTCCAGCCCCAGCGAAGCTGTACACCACTACTATTCTGCCACAACCATTTGTTAGCAAAATTTATCTGGTTAGATTTAGGCATATCCGAGAAACCATCGTGGTTCATATCGTGTGTAGCAGTATCGAGCGAACCATGCGCCATGATAACGGTAGAGAGGCTCTTATCAGGCAATAGAGGAATAGCTGACGAGATGTTAATCTCAGGACGAAGCTCCGAGTCAAAGTAGAGGTTAAGGAAGAATCGCTCATCGTCTGTAGGCTTGCGGTGCTCGAGGTTAATCTGACCTGTAATAGCCTCGTGACCTGCAGTTACAGATGCCACACCCTTAGATACCTGAATAGAGTTGAGCCACATACCTGGTGTATAGCTAAGACCATATGTAGCGCCTGCACCCTGCATGATGGGGCGGTTCTCATCGAGAATCTGTGTATATGTACCAGCAAGGCCAAGCATCTTAATCTGACGCGCACCCGAGATAGCATCGCTATAACCTACAGTTACAGAAGCTGAGTTCTCGAATGACTCTGCGAGAGAGCAACAAGCCATCTTACAAAGACCCGCAAACGATATCTGCTCTTGGCGTGTGATACCACCCTGCTTTGCATAGTTACCGCGCTGCTGGCCCTCGATAACCACCTCGTCAATATCTACAGCCGAGGGTTGCAACTCTATGGTAATAGTATTCTCATCCTTATTGTCCATGACAATCTCCATGATGTCGTAACCGAGGTAGTCGACAACAAGGGTCTCAAAACCACTGACACGACGGATAGAGAATGTGCCATCAACAGATGTTGTAGCACCCGCCGTAGTGTTCTTCCAATAGAGCGAGGCACCGACAAGTGGCTGCTGCGTATTGACATCTACAACCTTACCTGTAACCACACGCTGTGCCATAACCGAGAGCGGCAAAAGCATGAGTGATACAAGAAGAATAATTACTCTGTTTTTCATTTTAATATGTTGGGTATTAATTAATTATACAATTATACAGGAAATCCCTCTACACAACATGTAGAGAGTTAGGCGTACGGTATAATAACGCTCCTATGGAGCGCAATACACCTATGCAACTGCAGGAGGGGCACGCAGAGAGTCGCACCTTGAGAATGCCGCCCTCAGCGGCAGGGATTCATCGCCACCATATTGCGTTTTAGTGGCTAAAAGAGAGACACCACACCCCTCGTCATCATCCAATACAATTGATGTAAGGAGTATGTTCCATATGGTTTGTGCGCTATTATCGCGCTCTTTTTCAACAATATACTGCGTGTGATTTTCACCAAGCAACTCATGGTCATGGTCACAACACTCGGCATTAAAGGCAAGTGCCTCGTGGTCAATCGCGTCACTATCACTGTGGTGATGGCAGCAACACTCCACCAACTCCATATTGTGGTGTGAATGGTGGGGATGGTCGCAGCATAGTACAGAGAGGGATGACATTAGCGAGGCCGTTATGTAGATAACAACCAAGAGTGTAGCATATATCATCTTCATCTGTCTCATACTTCGTCAGCGGTGTATTTTAGGCTACTCGACAAGTCCACACCCCTCGAGCTTCTCCACCCAAATCGTAGCATCGCGCAACGCTATCTCATCATCTATACCATAGTGCTCGGCAAGGAGGTTGGCAACATCGGCAATGGTGAACGTCTTGTCGTAGATGGCATTCCATAGATATAATGCACTCTCGTTTAGCGAGATAATGCGTGTCATATCTGCGCCATACTTACCTTGCATTATTACCACATGCTCGCCAGCCATCTC